>JANXCT010000006.1:62359-78464 GCA_025059875.1 Candidatus Kapaibacterium sp. | reverse complement strand
TATACGGCCAAGCTGCTGCGAACGGAGCCACGGCCTGTGGTGGTCTGGTTCCCTCAGGGAGAACTCGTACCGTACGGCAGCCCGATTCGGTTTGCCCGAGGTCTGGAGCTCTTGTTGCGACGCGCAGAAGTGCCCCTGTGGGTGCAGACCGTGGGCATATATCCGCTGCTGTGGGAGCATGTGCGGCCGGAGCTCTACGCGGGCTTTGGCCGCAGCTGGCGCTTAGGGCCTGGCCTTGCGGGACCGACTCTGGAGGAGCTCTCTGCGGCAGTGGAAGAGGAGTTGCGGGAGCTGGAAGTCGCTGTCCGTCGGCGCAGCCCGTTTCGGGTGCTGCTGGAAGGAGTGCGTTCGCCACACGAGGCGCGTTAGGGGGAAGCGAGTGTGAAGTAGTCGCCGTTGGTTTCAACGTGGATCTGGAGCACTCCAGCTCGGGTGAGTCGCACCAGAATCTGTCCAGCGCGGCGGCGTGAGATGTTGACCAGCCGGGCAAACTCTGCTACCGTGATCTTCCCATGCCGCTCCAGGAACTCGAAGAGCGCCCGCTCCCGCCGCCCGATGGTGATGGTCACCGGCGGGGCATCGGGACGTTGAGCGGCTAAAAGGCGCACCATCTCGCGGGTGGCCAGCACGGACTGGTCCTGATGGCGAATGAAGACCGGCCCGCGGCGCTGCCCTGGGAGGACTACTCGATGGGGGCGCTGAGAGCTGGCAGGGACATAGACGACTACGATATCCTTGCCATCCACGGACACAACCCACACCTCGGCGTTCAGTGGCGGCTCGATGTAGAAAGAACAGGCCAGGCTGATGAGCTCAATCTCCTGTTTTTCGCTCTCCACTCCGACGATGCTCCGGTCATCGTCCACCCCAAAGAGCAGGTAACCACCTTGAGTGTTGGCAAAGGCGCACAGCTCTTTGGCGATCTTCTCCGGGGATGTGAAGCGCCGCTTGAATTCTACCGTCTGCGATTCGCCACCAGCGATGAGCTCCTGCAATTGGTGTCGTGTCATCGCTCCCTCCCCGGCGTGCTGTGGGACGGGCTTGTCTGGGA
This sequence comes from Candidatus Kapaibacterium sp., assembly GCA_025059875.1. Classification (NCBI taxonomy): domain Bacteria; kingdom Pseudomonadati; phylum Bacteroidota; class Eximiradiia; order Eximiradiales; family Kapaibacteriaceae (SeqCode); genus Kapaibacterium (SeqCode); species Kapaibacterium sp. (SeqCode). Next base: position 77,413 of record JANXCT010000006.1, on the reverse strand, counting down.
TTAGCTTTCGCGGTATCGCTGGAGCGGTAGAGGGACCCACCACGTGTTCGCCCAGTAGCCGGGCCGCACAGCGAAGAAGCGCACGTTCTGGAGGCGGCGGTGGTAAGCTGCTGGATAGTCGGGCGACCACAAGAACGTGTAGGGCTGCTCTTCGTGGATAATCCGCTGGAACTCTCGCATGTACTCCAGCCGCTTCTTCGGGTCGAACTCTCGACGGTTCTTTTCCAGCAGCTCGTCAACCCGCGGGTTGATGAAGCCCACGTAGTTAGAGCCTCGGTTGAAGGCCTGCGAGGAGTGCCATATCTGGTACGGGTCGCTTGGGATGGGATCGGCGACCCAGCCTAAGATGGTGGCATCGAATTGGTGCGAGCGCACCTGCTGCAGGAAGGTTGCCCACTCCAGCTTCTGGACTCGGGCGCGGATGCCAACCTTCCGTAGCTCGTCGGACAAGAGCACAGCGATGTTCTCCCGAATCTCGTTGCCGGCATTGATGAGGAAGGTGAACTCGAAGGGGATGCGTTTGCCGTCCACGACCTTGTCCAGGATGCCATCGCCGTCGGTGTCACGCCATCCAGCTTCGGCCAAGAGCTGGCGGGCGCGTTCGGGATTGTACTCGTAGGGCTTCAGCGTGGTGTCGTACTCAGGGCGCCCTGGGTAGATTGGGCTGTTCACGGGGCGGGCATATCCAAGCATGATGGTGCGGATGAGCGCTTCGCGGTTGACTAAGTGTGAGAGGGCCTGCCGAACTCGCTTGTCAGAGAAGAAAGGGCGGCGAAGGTTCCAGCCGATGTACGTGTAGCTGGTCTGCCCGTAGGTAACCTTTCGCAAGTAGGGTGTCGCAGTCGTGTCGAGCATCTCCTCGAAGAGCTTCGGCGGGATGTAGCCCATGAAGTCGATGTCACCGTTCTTCAGGGCGCTGAGGGCACTGGTGCGCTCGCTGATGATGCGGTAGACCAACTGGGCCGGATACCGGCGGGCCCAAGGGTTGCGGTCTCCGTTCCAGTACCGCTCGTTGCGTCGGAGGCGGATGTACTCCGTTGTCCTCCACTCTTGGAGCACGTATGGGCCGCTGCCGATGATGTACTGCGGACTGCGCGAGCGCTCCGGAGCACGGAACCAAGAGGCGAACTCCTGTAGAGCAGGGTTCCGAGCCGCAGCAGCCGTGTCGTTTGTCTCAGCAATCGTGTAGCGGTCCGTTAGCCCCTGGGGGTCGAAGACATGCTTGGGTAGGATGGGCAATGCACCCAGGAAGTACTCGGCCAGGAAGTACGGCTCTCGCATGCGGATGATGACCGTGAAGGAATCAGGGGTGACAACATCGGCGACGTTGTCGTAGTAGTTCCGGAGAGCTGCAGCCTCTACGACGTAGGGGTTCTTGACCGCTTTGAACGTGAAGAGGACGTCGGCACTGGTGAGCGGACGCCCGTCAGAGAAGCGCACGTTTCGACGCAGCCGGAAGCGGTACGTAAGGTGATCAGAGCTGACGGCTGGCAGACTGTCGGCGATGTTTGGCTCTAGCTCCAGTGTCTGAGGGTGCTGGAAGAGCAGCGACTCGAAGATGTGGATGTAGATTTCGTGGCTGGTAGCGTCATTCGCGGTTAGCGGGTTGAGGCTCTCAGGGTCTGAGAGGATGTGGATGACAACCCAATCGCCAGGGGTAGGGGTGGTGGTGTCAACGCCTTCCAACGAGAACGTCCCAGCCTGCCGTCCACACCCGATGAGCACTGCTGAGCAGAGCAGGGGTAGCAGAACGCCCATCATTCCGCTCCTCCGCTGAGGTTGAAGACGAACGGTGCAGCGAGTTTGACCGTGTAGACCGCCACAAGCAAGAGCGTCCTTTGGCATCGGGGAGGGATAGGGCATACAAACATGCACACGAACGTTCCGCGCTGCTTGTAAGCTTTCCTGTCGCAGAGATCACGCTGGCCAGCCACTCCTCGCGTAGGAGCTACCTAGCTTCCCGTCGGGTCTTCAGTTTGCGCAGTTGCCGCACCAGCACATCGACGGCCTGGTTGAGGGCAGCAATGTAGGAGTCGCCTTTTTCCTTGACGACGATGTCATGCCCGTCGGCGTTGAGATGAACTTCCACGTGCTTAAAACCTCGTTCCTCTCCCAGTACGACGTGAGCTCGCAGGAGCGCAGGGTAGAAGCGAGTCAGCTTCTGCAGCTCACGTTCGACGGTCTCGTGGAGTTCCTCCGGTGCTTTGAAGTGGCGTGCTGTAAGTGTGACGTGGAGCATCGTCGCTGTTCGCGGTTGAGCCTACAATGCAGGTTTTGCCTACAAAGTTAAGCGGAACACGTGCAGAGTGCGCGTGGCCCTGATGGGGACTCATTCAGCGGAGGACGAAGGGGATTTGCAAAGCTATGGAGGCACAGAGGGTGAGCGTACTCCCGCTGAGAGGGAGTGGCCGACCGGTCTCGAGAGTAGAGCCGGGAAATTGGGCCGCAACTGGCTCCAGAAGTGCGTCTCGGAGAGGCAGGAAGCAGTAAGCTGCCTCCACTCGTATACCCTCCAGCAGCGAGCCTCGGGCCGCAGCATCGAAGCTGAGAGCTGTTCCAGCCAGCACCCGTACGCTTGGGCGGAGAAGACGCTGGTTGCGGTAGAGTCCTCCGTGGCGTGGGTCGCCAGGGATCGAGGTCGTGATGTGCTCTTGCCAGAGGAAGTGCCAGACAACAATCCCGGCGGCCGCATGCAGGTAAGTCCGGAATTGGCTCCTGATGGGCTGCCACTCTGGTCCTACCCATACCGGAAGGCTGTGCAACCGTAGGAGTGCGCGGACCACACGCTCGCCCCGACGATACTCCTCTTCTAGCCACTGCCGGTAAGTGTGGTCGGCCAGGAGCTGGGTAGAGCCAGCAGTGAGCCGAAGTCGCCAGAGGGAGTCTATGGGGATGCGGAAGCTAAGGCTAAACAGCTCACTCGGGGGGAAAGCAACGGGGGAGCCTTCTGCTTGGGTCAAGGCTCGGTACTGCTGTAGGGCTTCACGTCCGTCCCAGGCTATGGCAATGCCAACATCGGCGCTGAGCTCTATCCATAGGGTGTCGGCCCTGGTGATGTTGTCTCTGAGGTGTGTGGGATGTGCCAAGAGGGAGGCAGCAGCCCATCCTGCAAGGAGGCCTGCCGTGAATGCTCTCATTGACGCCTTAGAGGATGCGCTTCCCCATGAGCGAGGCCACCATCTCTGCAGCCACGGTGGCGCTCATGTTGCGGTCGTCCAGGATGGGGTTCACCTCCACAACGTCCAGCGACTGCGCCCCGCCGTGCTCCGCGATTGTCTCCATCAGCAGGTGGGCTTCGCGGTAGCTAAGCCCACCAGGGACAGGAGTCCCAACGCCGCGGGCAACCGAAGGGTCGAGGACGTCAACATCGAAGCTGACGTGGAGGTGGTCTATCCGGTTGCGCAGGTACTGGAGCGCCTCTACAGCGACTGCGTAGATACCCCGGCGGTCTACGTCCTGCATCGTGTAGATGCGTAAGCCAAGCTCTTGGATGAGCTGGCGCTCTCCGGGGTCCAAGGAGCGGACGCCAACTAGCACAACATCTGCAGGTTCTACCATTGGCGGGGGCTCTAGCAGGCGGGTCAGCTCCGGGGCTCCGCGGCCGAGTGCAATCGCCAATGGCATGCCGTGGATATTGCCCGATGGGGTTGTCTCCGGAGTGTTGAGGTCACCGTGGGCATCGATCCAAAGGACCCCGAGCCGCTTGCCTTGTTGGCGGCACCACCGGGCAACGCCTGCGATGGAGCCGATGCTCATAGAGTGGTCTCCGCCGAGGAGGAGAGGGAAGCCCCCTTCGGCCAAGACAGTAGTGACGCGCTCAGCGAGCTCTCGGCAGGCCCGCTGGATTTCGGGAAGGTACTTCAGCCGGGGGTCGTATACCTCCTGGACTTCCCGGGTTCGGATGGAAACGTCGCCATGGTCCAAAACTTGGTAGCCCAGTTCTCGAAGTGACTCCCCGATGCCAGCGATTCGAAGGGCCGAGGGCCCCATGTCAACTCCTCGCCGGCCAGCGCCCAAGTCCATAGGGAAGCCAACGAGGACCACAGTCTGCATGGCTCAGCAGAGAAGCTCCAACAGCTGTGCAAGCACAGGCCGCAGCTCCTTGCGGTGGACGACGCGGTCCACGAAGCCGTGCTCTAACAAGAACTCAGCTGTCTGGAACCCCTCGGGCAGTTTCCGTTTCGTGGCTTGCTCTATAACCCGAGGTCCGGCGAAGCCGATGAGGGCACCAGGCTCTGCCAGGATGATGTCCCCGAGCATTGCAAAGGAGGCAGTAACGCCTCCGGTTGTCGGGTCGGTCAGCACGGTGATGTAGGGCAGACGAGCCTCTGCAAGCTGCGTCAGAGCAGCTGCTGTCTTTGCCATCTGCATCAGGGAGAGAGCTCCTTCTTGCATACGCGCTCCGCCAGAGGCGCAGATGACTACCATTGGCAGGCGCTGTTCTATAGCGTCATGGACGGCTCGGCGGAACTTCTCTCCGACCACCGAGCCCATACTGCCTCCGATGAAGGAGAAGTTCATACAGCCAAAGACGAGCGGGCGTCCGACAAGTCGAGCGAACCCTGTCGTGATGGCTTCGTTGAGACCGGTGGTGCGGTAGGCGTCCTCCAGACGCTTGGCATACGGCTTAGTGTCCACGAACTGCAGGGGATCAACGGAACGCAGCTCCACGTGAGTCTCTTGGAAGCTCCCATCATCCAACAGGAAGGCGATGTACTGGCGGCTGCCGATGCGGAAGTGGTAGCTACACGACGGACACGTATAGAGGTGCTCCTCGAGTTGCTTCTTGTAGAGGATGGCGTTGCAGCGTGGGCATTTCGCCCATAGGCCTTCGGGCAGCTCGCGCTGTTGGGTCTCCTCAATGTTCGGCTTCTTTCGAAGGAACCATGCCATAGGGCAGAGTAGCAGAGTGGTACGGCCTTTCCCAATTTACAGTAGCTTGCCCTCACGCCCTCCTCGCCAGCCTCGGAGGAAGGCCTCTGCAGGCATTACTCGGCGCCCTTCGCGCTGAAGTTCCAAGATCTCTACAGAGCCTTCAGCACAAGCGATGAGGAAGCGATCTTCGGTCATCCGGAAGGTTCCAGGGGGACCGAAGGAGGCTTCTACTGTTCGAGCTCGGAGCATTCGAATGCGTTGCCCTTCCAAGAGAGCCCATGCGCCAGGTTCTGGGGAGAGTCCGTGGATCCAGCGCCGGACCTCTTCCGCTGGGCGATCCCAGCGGAGATGGCAATCCTCTGGGCGTAACTTGGGTGCAGTAGTTGCCTGGGAGTGGTCTTGGGGGCATGGGTGGAGAGTTTCAGCCAATAGCCCTTGCAGCGTTTCTACGGCGAGTTCAGCAGCCATGGGCATGAGCTGGTCATGGAGCTCGCCATATGTTGTGCCGTCAGAGATCGGGTGTTCCCGCTGGAGGAGAATGGGGCCAGTATCTACGCTAGCTTCCAGCAAGAAGCTCGTCACACCGGTGACTGTCTCGCCACGGATGATGGCCCAATGGATTGGGGCTGCACCGCGCAGCTTCGGTAGGAGGCTTGGGTGGACACAGAAAGCAGCGCGACGCGCACAGCCGTAGACCTCTGGTGGTACGATCCGGAAAGCGATAACAACGATGAAGTCAGGCTCGACGGCGCGGAACTGCTGGACAAACTCAGGATCCCGTAGGGATACAGGCTCCCAGACGGGTATGCCTAACCGCAGCGCAGCTTCTTTAACCGGTGAAGGGCGGAAGCGTAGCCCACGTCCTTGCGGTTTCTCCGGTGCTGTGATGACAAGCTCTACCCCAAACTCTCGGTGGAGTGCCTCCAGGCTTGGGACGGCAAAGTGCGGGGTACCCATGAACACGATACGCATCGAGGCCTACCCCCTCCACTGCGTCCAGAGGAAGTACACTGCGAAGGCGATTGTGGCGAGGCCGTAGAGGAGCCGAAGCTGGCGAGAGGGCAGACGGACAGCTAAGCTCCCGCCGAGGTACGATAGGGGAATGCTACCTGCCAGAAAGGGGAGCAGAACGTCTGCTCGGATGTGCCCTAACCATGTGTGGACGAGTGCTCCCGGCAGAGCCAGTCCGGCGACGCACACCAGAGAGGTTGCCAGCGCCTGCTTCAACGGGAAGCCAAGGAGTAGGGTCAGCGCTGGCACGAGGATAATCCCACCTCCGATAGCCAGTAGTCCTCCCAGGAACCCAGTGATGGCACCAATCCCGACGAGGAGGGCCCAAGACGGGCTGGCAACAAGGGCCTCTGTAGCCTCTGGGAGTGGGTGTATACCCCGGGATTCCCAGAGGAAGCGCAATCCTACCAAGCAGAGCAGCAGTCCTGTCAAGAGCATAAGGCTCTGCCCTCCGACGATGCGGGTGGTTAGAGCTCCAACAACGGTTGTCGGCAATCCACCAAGAAGAATCCAGGCTGCAGTCTCCCACCGAACAAGGCCATGGCGCCAGTATGCTACGGCACCGGCAAGTGCTGTCGGGATGACTCCAGGAAGCGGGGTTGCTAAGGCCACCAGCGGCTCTACTCCTGAGAGGCGTAGCAATGGCGTAGCGATGATGGCGCCTCCGATTCCGAAGAGCCCTGAGGCCAACCCTGCAATTCCCCCAATGAGCAGCGGTTGCATCGCTTCATTCCACAACGATGTTGACGAGTCGGTTCGGGACTACAATCGTCTGGAGGACCTTCCGGCCAGCAATGAACCGCTGCACGTTGGGATGGTCCATGGCGTAGCGCCGCAGTTCCTGTTCATCTGTGCCGAAGGGAAGCTGGACCTTCGCCCGCACCTTGCCGTTGACTTGGAAGACAATCTCAACCTGGCGTGGGGTGGCCTTCTGCGGGTCATAGTCGGGGAAGCGCTGGATGACGATGGAATCCGTGTGCCCGAGTCGGTGCCAGAGCTCCTCGGCGATGTGGGGAGCAAACGGGGCGAGGCAGAGGAGGAAGGGTTCCAGCAACGCTCGGGGCCGCCGAGGCATGTGGGAGACTTCCCCGACGAAGACCATCATCTGAGCTATCGCCGTGTTGAAGCGCAGGGCCTCGATGTCCTCGCGGACTTTCTTGATGGTGCTGTGGAGCAGGAACTCTTGTTCCTCCGTCAGTGGATCGTCGCAGACGGCGGGGCTCAGCGAGCCATCCTCTTCGACGAAGAGGCGCCAGACACGGTTCAGGAAGCGGGCAATCCCCTCAATGCCCCTAGTTGACCAGGGTTTGGTGGCCTCCAGCGGTCCCAGGAACATCTCGAACAGCCGGAGGGCGTCGGCCCCATACTGAGCGACGACGTCGTCGGGGTTGATGACATTCCCGAGCGATTTGGACATCTTCCGGCCGTCCTCGCCAAGGATGAGTCCTTGGTGGAAGAGCCGGTGGAAGGGCTCTGGAGTGGAGACGTAGCCATAGTCGTAGAGTACCTTGTGCCAGAAGCGGGCGTAGAGGAGGTGGAGGACAGCGTGTTCGGCTCCGCCGATGTAGAGGTCCACGCCGTGGGGCTGCATCCAGTAGCGCTCTTTGGCTGGATCGCAGAACCAGGAGTCGTTGTGGGGATCGAGGTAGCGGAGGTAGTACCAGCAGGAACCTGCCCATTGCGGCATTGTGTTGGTTTCGCGCCGGGCAGGCCGGCCTGTCTTGGGATCGCGGATGTAGACCCAGTCTGTGAGTGCTGCCAGCGGGGATTCGGGTTTGCCCGTAGGCATGAAGGAGACTCGCTCGGGTAGGAGGAGCGGGAGTTCGTCCAAGTCTAAGGCGCGGCGGGTTCCGTCATCATAGTAGAGGATTGGGATCGGCTCGCCCCAGTACCGCTGGCGGGAAAATAGCCAATCGCGGAGCTTGTACGTGACGGCGCGGCGTCCGTGTCCAGAGGCTTCCAGCCACTGGATGATCCGCTCTTTGGCTTCTGGGGTTGGTAGTCCATCCAGGGAGATGCCTTCGGCGGAGGAGTTCACGGCAACCCCGTCGTCAGTGAAGGCGGCTTCCGTAATGTCCCAGGGGCTTCCGTCGGCCGGTCTGACGACCTGTCGGATGGGGAGTCCGAAAGTACGGGCGAAGGCGTGGTCGCGCTCGTCGTGCCCCGGTACTGCCATGATGGCGCCGCTGCCGTAGTGAGGCAGGACGTAATCGGCAATCCAGATCGGTAGCTGTGCCCCTGTGGCTGGGTGAAGGGCATAGGCACCGGTGAAGACGCCCGTCTTAGGACGCTCTTGGAGGCGCTCCGACTCTAACTGGCGTGCTACCTGCTGTTGGTACTCGACGACGAATGGGCGTTGTTCGGGAGTGGTAAGGCTCTCCACGAGCGGATGCTCGGGGGCAAGGATCAGGAACGTGGCGCCAAAGAGCGTATCTGGGCGCGTGGTGAAGATGCGGATTTGGAGTCCTGGCTGTCCGACGACGGGAAAGAAGATCTCGGCTCCGAGGCTCTTGCCAATCCAGTTCCGCTGCATCTCGATGGTAGACTCTGGCCACTTCAGGAGCTCCAGGTCTTGGAGGAGTCGTTCAGCGTAGGCCGTAATCCGCAGCATCCATTGCTGTAGGGAACGACGCTCGACCGTATACCCCTTCTCGCGCCATTCATCCACCTCCTCATTTGCCAGGACGGTGCCGAGCTCCGGACACCAGTTGACAGGCATCGTTGCAAGGTAGGCCAGCCGGAATTGGTCCTGGTAGGCCTGGATCTCTAAGGGATCGCGGAGTCCTTCAGGGAGTGGGAGTTCGCTAATTGGACGGGCACGCTGCTGCTCGGGGTCGTACCAGGAGTTGTAGATGAGCGTGAACATCCACTGCGTCCACTTGTAGTACCGCGGATCGGTGGTGATGATCTCGCGTGACCAGTCGTAGCTGAAGCCCAGCATCTTCAGCTGGCGGCGGAAGTTGGCTACGTTCTGCTCGGTGGCTACCTGCGGCGGAATCCCTGTCTGCATGGAGTACCGCTCGGTCGGGAGCCCGAAGGCATCGAATCCAATTGGGTGGAGGACATTGTAGCCGCACATGCGCTTGTAGCGGGCCACGATATCGGTTGCTGTGTAGCCTTCGGGATGCCCTATGTGAAGCCCAGCGGCACTGGGGTAGGGGAACATGTCCAGCACGTAGAACTTCGGCAACTCAGGGCGCTCCTCAACACGGTAGAGGCCCTGTTCTTCCCACCACCGCTGCCACTTCGGCTCAATCTCTGCGAACGGGTAGCCCATGGAACTGCGAAACACAGCACTGCAACACACCCAGCGAAAGGGCAAACTTACACAAAGCTCTTCCAGCTGCCCCGGCACGGAGGGAATTCTGCTAGGACAGATGGTGGTGCCGCGATTGCTCTTCCTTTGGTCCTGCTTCAGCCGCTTAGGACTCGTAGAGCGGACGCTAGAGGGCGGGCATAGGCTCTGTTTGGCGTGGGGTGAGCTCACGGAGGCGGCCTGCGGGAGCATAGCTCGGTGGGTGGGCCAGCAGGGGGCAGGGGTTGTCGGTATCTTTGCGGCTCATGGACGAGAGTAGTTCGGCATGGGTTTCTGGGAAGCCGTCGTAATCGGGGTTGTGCAGGGGGTGACGGAGTTTCTGCCGATTAGCAGTACGGCGCACGTCACGCTGGCGGGGATGCTCTTTGGAACGGAGCCGCAGGCAATGGCACAGCAATGGACGGCATTCTTGGCAACGATCCAACTCGGGAGCCTGGCGGCGGTTGCGTGGTACTTCCGGGCTGATATGCTGACGATCGTGAAGGCACTAGGGACGGGCTCAGAGCGTGGATGCGGACGGCGCTTGTTGACGTGCATAGCGATTGGCAGTGTCCCGATCGGAGTGCTTGGCCTTGGGTTGAAACCGCTCATAGAGAGTCCGCTAACGAAGGAGCCACTGCTCATTGCCGGGGCATTGGTGGCCGTCTCTGGACTCATGGCGCTGGCTGAGTGGAATGGACGCGGACAACGGGGAATAGGGCAGCTCCGCTGGTGGGAAGCGCTGATCATCGGGACAGCCCAGGCGCTAGCGCTCGTGCCGGGGAGCTCTCGCTCTGGCTCGACGATTGCGGCTGCTATGCTCGTCGGGATGGCTCGGCACGAAGCTGCCCGCTTCTCGTTCCTCCTCAGCATCCCGGCGATTGCCGCCAGCGGGCTGCTGGAGTTCAACATGCTCGTTTCAGCTCCTGGGGTGCTGGGTTCGTGGCAGGCGCTCGGAGCCAGCTTCGGTGCGGCTTTCCTGAGCAGCTATGTCGCAATTGCGTTCCTACTCCGCTACCTACGGACGCACACACTATGGGCCTTCATCGTCTACAGGCTGGCGCTTGCGGGCGCTATTGGCTTCTACAGTTTGTCACACCAGTGAGCGAAGGGCATGCAGATGGGATGGTGGAGTGTTCTCGTGTGGATGGTTGTGCTCCTTGGGTGCCAACGGGCGCAGATGCAGCAGTCGTACAATCGTGGCGACACTCCAGCGGCGACATCGCCTTCTGCGGCTGTAACGCCAGCGCCACAGCGGGCGGATACCCCTGTCATCACGCACATTGCCGTGCTGCGGACCTCGCTCGGTGAGATTACGCTGGGGCTCTACGGCGAAGATGCTCCGAAGACCGTGCGCAACTTCGTGGAGCTGTCGCGCCGTGGCTACTACGACGGAGTGCTCTTCCACCGCGTGGCCCGCAACTTCGTCATCCAGGCAGGGGACCCGCTGACGAAGGACCCTAAGCAGCGAGCCCGCTGGGGAACGGGCGGGACGAGCATCTATGGCGGCGAATTCGAGGACGAGCTCAATCCGGAAACCCCCAGCTACCGCCTCGGGTATCAGCTCGGCACCGTTGCGATGGCCAATCGCGGTCCCAACACGAACACAAGCCAGTTCTTCATCTGCCTAGAGCGAGCCGTCAACCTCCCGAAGGCATACACCATCTTTGGGCGTGTGCTGGAGGGGATGGACGTGGTGCGGAAGATCGCCGCGGTTCCCATAGATCCCGGTCCTTTTGGGCCCGAGGACGGTACCCCGAAGACGCCGGTGGTGATTGAGTCGGTGCAGGTACGAGAGGTCCGCAAAGGACAGTAGCGGTGAGGCACCTATCAGCAGGTCGCGTTCTGGCGGCTCTTTGGGGTGTTGATTCGCCGGGGTTGAGACTCGGATCGCCTAGTCGGAAGGGCCGAGAGCTACTACAGGGAGTTTGGACTGCCGAAGCAGTCTGAAATCGTCACAGTACGGTCTGGAAGGCTTGCGTGACATCGGAGGTAGGCCATGGCACGGCAGTTTCCGCAGATTATGGGCGTAGTGAACGTCACGCCGGACTCCTTCTCCGACGGTGGCCTCTACGTCGAGCCTCAGGCTGCTATCGAGCACGCGCTGCGGCTCGTAGAGGAGGGGGCCGATATCCTGGACATTGGGGGCGAGAGCACTCGTCCCGGGGCTGAGCCGGTGCCAGTTGAGGAGGAGCTGCGGCGTGTTATCCCGGTTGTAGAAGGCATTCGGCGATACCAGCGCGAAATTCCGATTTCGATTGACACGACGAAGTACGAAGTAGCGGCGGCGGCCCTCGCTGTTGGGGCCACGATGCTCAACGACATCAGCGCTCTGCGCTTCGATCCTCGGATTGGCGAGCTGGCTGCCGAGCACGACGTCCCGTTGGTGCTCATGCACATGCAGGGGACTCCGCGGACCATGCAGGAGAATCCGCAGTATGGCGATGTTGTTGCCGAAGTCAAGGCCTTCCTGCAGGAGCGGATTGCACACGCTCGGGCTCTGGGAGTGCGGCGCATCATCGCCGACGTGGGAATCGGGTTCGGGAAGACAGTGGAGCACAACTGGGAGCTTCTACGGCGACATCGGGAGTTCCTCAGTCTTGGGGTGCCGATGCTGTTGGGAATTTCTCGGAAGTCGTTCCTTGGCAAGACGCTGGGGATAGAGGATCCCCGGCAGCGTGACTGCGCCACAGCATTACTCCATGCGCTCTTGCTGGACAGCGGTGTTTCGATTGTCCGTGTCCACAACGTGGCTCTCATGGCGCAGTTGCGGCACCTGTGGCAGTGCCTCCAGGGGAGGGAGGGTGAGCAAGTAGAAGGACAGGAGCTACCGGCTTATGGCAACGCTCATTGATGGTCGGGCTGTAGCGGCAGAACTTCGGGCGCAGTTGCGGCAGAAGGTGGAGCAACTGTGGCAGGAGCGCGGTATTCGGCCGGGTTTGGCCTTGCTCCTGGTCGGGGATAACCCCGCCTCGCAGGTCTACGTGCGTTCGAAGGCGAAGGCGTGCCAGGAGGTGGGGTTCCTTTCCATTGTGGAGCATCTGCCGGCAGACACCCCACAGCAGGTCGTGTTCGACTACATTGCGCGTTGGAACGAGCGAGAGGACATCCACGGGATTCTGGTACAATTGCCGCTGCCGAAGCAGATTGAGGAGCAGGAAGTGCTGCTCCGTATTGTCCCGTGGAAGGACGTTGACGGCTTCCATCCGGAAAACGTCGGACGGCTGGTACTCGGCCTGCCTTGTTTTGTGCCCTGCACGCCCGCTGGAATTTTGGAGCTGCTGCGGCGATACGTCGGTCCGCTCTCGGGCAAGCACGTGGTTGTCGTTGGGCGTAGCAACATCGTCGGCAAGCCAGTGGCGAACCTGCTCATGCAGAAGACGCCGGATGCAAATGCAATCGTGACGGTCTGCCACACGGGTGCACGCGATCTGGCGCAGTACACGCGCCAAGCCGATGTGCTCATCGTAGCAATGGGTGTTGCTGGCGCGATTGGCGCGGAGCACGTCAAGGAAGGGGTTGTCGTCATTGATGTTGGCATCAACCGCATCGTAGACCCTGCCTCCGGCAAGGAGCGGCTCGTCGGGGATGTTCGGTTCGAGGAGGTCTTTCCTAAAGCCGCGGCAATTACGCCAGTACCCGGCGGGGTTGGTCCGATGACGATTGCAATGCTCTTGTGGAACACTTACCGAGCGGCTACCGGTGAGGTATGGAGGCGGTGAAGCCATCTGCAGTCACGGTCCTCTACAGCGATGAGGACATCATCGTGGTGAACAAGCCCCCTGGAATGCTGAGCATCCCGGACCGCTTCCGTAAGGACCTGCCAACGGTCCGGGGCGCGTTAGAGAGGCGCTTCGGGCAGGTCTACGTTGTGCATCGCTTGGATAAGGATACCAGCGGTGTCATGCTCTTTGCCCGTACGGCGGAAGCCCATCGGGCACTGTGCCGACAGTTCGAGTATCGGCGGGTAGAGAAGTGCTACCACGCTGTCCTCAGCGGCATTTTGGAGAAAGACGAGCTGGAGGTGGATTTTCCCCTCTTGCCTGACCCCCGACGTCCTGGGCGGATGATCCCTTCGGCTCGCGGGAAAGAGGCGCGAACACGGATTCAGGTCCTCCAGCGGTTCCGGATTGCCACCTATGTGGAGTGCTCTCTCACCACTGGTCGGATGCACCAGGTACGGGTCCACTGCGCGGCGATTGGCCACCCTCTGTTAGTAGATCCGGAGTATGGGGGTGCGGCTGCCTTCTTCCTCTCCAGCATTAAGCGCCGCTACAAGCTGGCTGCCGATGAGGTAGAGCTCCCTCTCCTGAGGCGTGTTCCCCTCCACGCTTCCGCGTTAGGGTTTGAACACCCCCGTACGGGCGCTTTCCTGCGGCTGGAAGCCCCGCTGCCGAAGGACTTCCGTGCCCTCCTCCATGCTCTGCAGAAGTATGCTCCGTACAGTTCTGACTGGTTGCAGCCGATACTCAAGGGAAGGGCTCCAGAATTCGATGGAGGGACTCCGTAGTTTTACCGATGCACCCCTCTAACGAGAGCTGCTAAGTTTGTAGTCTAGCTGCGGTATGTGGCTCCAAGGACAGGACGGCCCATGTGGTGGTTTGCGACGGCTGTAATCGCATTCTGCATGGGAGAAGTGGTACTAGCGCAGCAAAACGTAGGAATTGGGACGAATACCCCACATCCATCGGCACTGCTCCACCTGGAGAGCACGACCAAAGGTCTCCTCATCCCCCGGATGACTCAAGCGCAACGCGATGCGATTCTCTCGCCAGCAACGGGACTCATCATCTACCAGACCGACAACAACCCCGGTTTCTACTACTATACCGGCACAACATGGGTCCCATTGTTGAGCAATGTCTCTGGCGGAGGCCTCTTCTGGGCATTGGGGGGGAACACGGTCACGAACCCTGCGACTCAATGGCTGGGTACTCAGAACGCCCAGCCCCTGATCATTCGGACGGATGGGGTGGAGCGGGTGTGGATCACCGCCACCGGCCAGGTAGGAATAGGAGCAGCTCCCAGCCTCAACGCACGGCTGGAGACCCAGACTCTGGCCCCAAGCGGTGCGGTGGAAGCGGTGTTTGGAAAAGGGAGCAGCGGGGTCAGCATCATGTCTGGGTGGCCCACGATTGGCTTCAATGCGTACTACACTACGACGCAGTGGCGCTCCCTTGTAGCTGGGTGGACGGGGAATATTTCCGTAGACCAGACCTCTGGGGTTATGCGCTTTGAGTTGCCCCTAAATGCCGCTACGGCTGCAAATCAATCGGTGGTCCATCAGCCGCGGATGGTCATCACTCCCACAGGCCGTGTAGGCATCGGGACTCTCGCTCCAGCGCAAGCACTGCATGTAGAGGGATCGGCCTACGTTGCAAACCAGCTCAGTGTCGGTGTCGCTTCCCCAACACACACGCTGCAGGTTAGCGGTACGAGTGCTCTCTTCTCCTCTGCTAGTGATTTCCGGCTTTACGTCTCCAGAAACACCACTGCTCACACCGGCACCCTCGTCTTCCAGACGGCCTTTTCTGGGAGGGCGGAGCTTGGGCTCGTCAGCGGGACTGAGGACTTTAGCATCCGGGTCTCTGCGGATGGGACGAACTGGACGCAGGCCGTGACGATTGACCGAACGAGCGGGAATGTAGGTCTCGGGACCACGACCCCGACGCATCGACTCCACATCAGCGCTACCGCTGATCCCCTTCGAATACAAGGACTTCAGAGCGATCCTACACTCAACGAATTGCTTGTCGTAACAAGTACTGGCATAGTTCGGACCCGCTCGGCCAGCTCTCTGGTGAGCGGGAACGCCTGGAGTCTAACCGGCAACAGTGGAACAAACCCGGCGACGAATTTTTTGGGGACGGCGG
>JANXCT010000006.1:0-62266 GCA_025059875.1 Candidatus Kapaibacterium sp. | reverse complement strand
CCAGCTCTCTGGTGAGCGGGAACGCCTGGAGTCTAACCGGCAACAGTGGAACAAACCCGGCGACGAATTTTTTGGGGACGGCGGACAATCAGCCGTTGGTCTTCAGGACGAACAACACCGAAAGGATGCGAATATCGAGCACAGGGAACGTAGGCATCGGGACCACGGATCCGCTCACAGTCCTCGACGTCCGGGGCCCCATCTGGATAGGCACAAGTCGTTTCGGATCAAGTCCGCCGGCGCTACTGAATTTCAACAGCAACGGCAGCGGTGTGGAGATCAATTTTCTACCAAACATGTACAACAAGTTTATAGATGTGGACGCTACCAATTTTGACATTACGAACATCGAAGTCGCTGGGTTTACTACTGTTATGAGATTTGCTGTCAACAACACCGCATCCTCCGGGTTCCTGTGGCGGACGTGGGATGGGAGTGGTTTCACGTCAAGGATGTGGCTGAGGGGGAGTGATGGGTTCCTTGGGATTGGGACCACGGATCCGGCTGAGCGGTTGGAGGTAGCGGGCAACATTGGGCTGCGGGCGGGGGCGGCGGCATTTGTCGGGACGCTAGACAACAATCGGTTAGAGCTGCGAGTCAACGGCCAAACTTCATTGATTTTGAATCCGCCAGGTAATATAGCGCCGGCCTGGAGCCTACAACGGGATGCAGGGGGAAATCAGCGTGGCCTCTATGCAGTAGACTTGCAGGTAGTTCGCACAGCGCCTACTCAAGTTGCCAGCGGCAATATTAGCACTATTGGTGGTGGCCAGAATAACACTGCCAGCGCCTTAGCGAGCACTGTTAGTGGAGGCTATTGGAACACCGCCAGCGCTGATTATAGTACCGTCAGTGGGGGCCAGCAGAACTCTGCTACTGGCTATGGCAGTGTCGTTAGCGGGGGCTCGTTTAACGTCGCTAGTGGTCAGTATAGCGTCGTGGTGGGAGGGTCCTCGAACACGGCAAATGCGAACTACGTGATGGTCTATGGGCAGAATGTCGACCCCGCCGTCACGGAAACCCACCGAGTGTACTTCTTCGGCGATGGGAGTGGTACGGGAGCTAATGCCAATCCCTCTGGCTTCCTGGTTATCAACCGGTTGGACGGGGACTATCCGATCCACGTGGGGACCAACAACACCAACGGCAACGGGGCGTATTTGTCGGCAGGTGGTACGTGGACGAACGCTTCCTCGCGGGACAAGAAGGACCGGTTTGTGAAGTTGGACCCGCAGGAGGTGTTGGCGAAGATTCGGCAGTTGCCCGTGGAGGGGTGGTACTACAAGGGGACCGACGAGTACCACATCGGGCCGTATGCGGAGGACTTCCATGAGGCGTTTGGGACGGGGGTGTTGAACAGCTCGGATGCGCGGACGTCGTTGGCGGCCTCAGACGTGGCGGGGGTGGCGCTGTTGGGGATTAAGGCGTTGGCGGAGAGAGTAGATGTGCTGGAAGAGCAGCAGGGGACTGCCGCACTATCCCCATTGGCAGACCGCTTGACGGAATTGGAGCAGGAGAACATGGTGCTACGCCAGGAGCTCCAGCAAGCTCGTGAAGAGCTCCGCCAACTTCGGGAGCTTGTGCAGCAACTGCTAGAGCGGAGGTTTTCTGAGGACCTGCCTCGGTAGCTTGTTGGTGAGGGAATCTGCAGGCGGGGGCTCTGCAGGCGGCGATAGACGGATTTTGAGGTGGTGGGGGTAGGTCGTACTGATTTGCCTCTCGGGCAGAGCCCCCTTGCTAACGATGCTCTAGTGACGCGCTGCGGAGAGGGTGGGTAGCAGTTGGGAATGGGGGTATGCTCTGGAGGAGAGAGCAGCTGTTGTCTTAGTGTCTAGACTCCCAGGGGCAATGCTGTTGGGGAGTAGCAGTCCCAGAATGGCGGCATTCTGCTCCGGGGTATAGCATTCGTGTAGGTAAGTGGTGCAGGGTGTGATCCCCGCGCTGAACCAACGGGAGGTGCAGGAGGCCTGCAGGTCCGAGGGAATCTAGCGGACTCCAGCACGGTCAGCAGCACTGGACCGTGGGGGTAGGACCTCCGTAGTTTTACGGATAGCAGCATCCTCGGAAATCTCCGAGTTTTGCGAGCAGGAAGGGGAGGGGGTATCGAAGTGACAGTCAATCCAACAACTGAGCTGCACAATCGGATTGATGCTGGGGACGGGCATGGGTTTGCCCGACGGCTCTTCGCGAGTTCTCACGCAGAAGCTTCGAGGGGTTGGTTGGTGGTGACTGTGATGGCGGTGGTGGGACCAGGAGCAGTAGTGGCAAGGAGCTGCAGGAATGTGGTGGGAGGGGGCTCTGATGCGACAGATGTGGCTTGCACGATAGTCTGTGGACGAACTGTTGGTCTCTATGGCCTCGAGACCAATCGGATACGGCTTTGGGGGAATGTGGATGGTGTAGGACCAGCTGGTTTTCCGGCCGGCAGTTTGTTGGTAAAAGGTGTGGGCAGTGATGCGTGTGGTCTGTAGGCAGCGATGCATAGGGTGGCTGGGGCTGGTAGGGGGATTTGTGCTGCTCTGCCTTACCGGCAGGGCCCAGTTGCTAACGAACAATGGTGCCCAGGTAACGCTGCGGGAAGGTGTCATGGTGGTTGTGAATGGGGATGTGCTCCAGCAGGGGGGTGCAGCTTCTATTCAAGCGTACGACGGGGCAACGCTCAGGGTTGCGGGGAGTGTGACGGTCCAAAGCGGGAACATCCAGCTCCAGGATACGGCACTCATGCAGGTGACGCAGAATATGACCATCCACTCTGGGGCGACTGTTGACCGTGGGGGGACAGGGAGCCTGCAGGTTCAGGGTAATCTGACGAACCACGGCACGATCAACAACACCGGCACCGTGGAGGTGGGACCTCCGTAGTTTTACGGATACTACTACCTCTTGCGGGGCCCGAATTTTGTAGCTGGAAACAGTACGCTACAGCGGTGTCATGTTGAACTAACAAAGTCGGCGAGCAATGCAGCGTAGACGACAACCAACGGTGAGTTTGTCCAACCTTTCGTCGGGAGTCCTCATGAAGGGTGTTCTCTCTCTGCTGCTCTCCCTAGTGGCGGGGGTAGTCGCGGTGGCACAGGACTTTACCAATTCCGGTGTACTGAACAACTACGGCACGTTCGTCGTCAAAGGGAACCTCATCAATCAGTCCACTGGGAGGATTAACAACGCTGTCGCCACGGCCACAATCCGGTTCACCTCAAACACAGGGCAGTTTCAGAATGGGAACTTTAATCTGGCAGACATTGTCAACAACGGTTGGTTTGAGTTCCAGGGGACGAACAACCTCTTTACAGACCTAGGCGGTAACGAGAACAACGCTCCGGCACTTGGTCATGCTTGCGGCTTCCGAGTGCCTGGCAACATGCGGTACACGAACCCGAATCCGCTGACGCAGCAGAACGTGCAGCCGCGGTTCTACACCAACTTGGAGATGGCGGGAGCGAGCGCGAAGGCGATCCCCGACAGAGTGTATGTCTCGGGGACCTACAACGTGGTCTCTGGCAGCGGTGCTCGCACGTATACGGGGACGTTCTACTACGACGGGACGTCAGATCAGACGATCTTTCCTGAGACGGCCGTTGCAGGAAGTGTCAACCGTTACAACAACTTGGCGATTGCCACTGGTTCGTGGTCATGCGCTTTGGGGTCCAGCACGAAGACAATCGCAGACAATCAGTCTATCAGTCTCCTGGGCAATTTCTCCAGTGCAGCGAATACGACGCTGCTCCTGCGGGGCCAGCTCTTTGCCAACGACGTGACAGCAGATGGTCCAATTACGATCCACGACCCAACTCCTGGGAGCACCTTTGCTGAGCTGCGGACTACGGGAACGGCGACGTATGCAGCGAATGTGAATGTCACAGCAGGTCTATTCCGTGTCGCTGGCGGGACTGCGACGATCCAGGGCGGAGCAACGCTCTCACTGGCGAACTCTTCGGATGCCCAGCTCCAGTTGGATGCCGGTACTACCCTCGACGTCGCAGGAGTCCTACAGAACAACTTCGCCGCCCGTACCAACTGGACGTTTGATGATGCCTCGACGCTCCGGTTCACGGCAACGGCGAACGGGCAGGTTATCCCGTACACTGCCGATACGAGGCCCTTCGGTAACATAGAGACGGCTGGCGGCACGAAGCAGACTGAGACAGGTGGTAGCGTCTACATGTCCGGGAATCTCACGGTGCAGAGCGAAAACATCACGGTTGCCGCTGGCCAGACATGGATCATGACGGACGGCAACGCTACGGTGACCTACAGTGGCGCTGGTGCTAACTCCGAGATTGTTGGAGCTATGCAGAGGGCTATAACGCAGAGTGGGACGGCGTATGTCTTCAACAATGCCGAGACGCGGGTAACCTTTACTGCTGGTACGCTGCCTTCGACGATGACGATCGCTGCCTTCCCACAGACGAACCCGAACCAGTACGACAACACTCGTGACGTCAATCGGAAGGTGACGGTAAGCTGGAGTGGTAGCAACGACTGGACAGCTACCTTCCGTGTCGGCTACAAGCAGAGCGACATCCCGAATACATGGGCGGCGAACGTAAACCAGGGCAACCTGCGCTTCTACGAGGCATCGAGCTCGGCGGTTGAGAAGGTATCTACAGGAAACGCCTACACTCGGCAGGCTGCCTCAGGGTCCGATTTGGGATACATACAGCTGGTAGGCATCCGGGGAACAACGGGCGCCTTACCGAACGGCTTCGACCGGATTGCTTCTGGGAACGACCTGCTGCTCCGCGGTGGCCCCACGGTATTCTATGCAATCCGAAGTGGTCGCTGGTCGAACCCGGCAACGTGGGATGAGGGACAAGAGCCCTCGCCAACAGATGAGGTCGTGATCAACGGCTTCACGGTCCACGTCGGCTACGTTCGTGCAATTGACAACTACAGCGTTGCAGAAGCCTATCCCACGCAGCTTGCGGCGAGGATAACGATTGGCAACCAACTCAACAGTGCGTTGCTGTTCGGGTCTACCTCGGGGTCTCGGACCTTCTCGTTGAATAGCTCGGCCACGCCGCCGGGTGTGCTGGTCAACTACCGTGCTGGGCAAGCCACAATCTCTTCCGGCACGCCAGACATAGGGAACCAGCCGATAGATGCCGGCTTGGTGGTCTACGCAACGGACGGGAATGAGGTGACGCTCCAAATCCCAGGCGGTTTGACGAACGATGTGGGTGCGACAATCCACAACTTCGGTACGATTGAGGTGGGTCAGTAACGACGGGGTGCTTGAGCCGGGGGGCTCCCTGCAGCAGGACCGCGTAGCAAGAGGGTTCACGAGCAGGGAGCCCCTGAGGCTTTCCGGACGGCTGCAGCGCACCGGTAGAGCAACGAGTGGGGACGATGGCGGCGTGGCGTTCTGTGCTCTGGATGACAATAGCCCTGGCGCTTTCGGCGGCTGAGCTCCTGGGACAGTTGCAGAGCGAGGGGGTGATTTACAATCGTGGCACGATTGTCATCAAGGGCAACGCCAGAGTGCGGCAGGACACACTAGGGGGCACCGTTGTCTTCGCCTGGGACCGGGACGGAGTCAACCAGTACATACCGCACAAGGTCTACGAGGATGTACGCTTCACCGGGCGAACGCAGAAGATGCTCCTGGATACGACCCGGCCGCTCGTTGCGCTACGCCGGTTCGAGACGGACTCCGGCACGGTCTTCCGGCAACTCCAGCGGGCGCTGATCTTGAGCTGTGGGGAGACGGTGCATCGAGGAATCATCAACCCAGCACACCTCTACGGGCGGATCGTCCTCCAGGGGCAGCAGGCACAGGATCTATGGGGGCGGGGGCTCTTCCGGGAGCTAGAGCTG
The DNA here is from genome assembly GCA_025059875.1 of Candidatus Kapaibacterium sp. NCBI lineage: Bacteria > Pseudomonadati > Bacteroidota > Eximiradiia > Eximiradiales > Kapaibacteriaceae (SeqCode) > Kapaibacterium (SeqCode) > Kapaibacterium sp. (SeqCode). The sequence continues at coordinate 56,449 of JANXCT010000006.1, read as the reverse complement.
GACAACCCTGCCGGTGCCAATGTGCGCCGTGGCGGTGGTTTTACGGTCTCTACGGTGCTGGAGCTGAAGCGAGGTCTGCTACGGAATAGTGCAGCTGATAACTTCCGATTGGCAGATTCAGCGACGATCGTACGCACGGCTGAAGGAGAACTAGCAGCTGCGCCGATCTTTGGGCGGGACATTGCTGTGCGGTACGTCGGTCGGGGACGAATCTTCAGCGGTCCAGAACTGCCGCACGATAGCCTCAGTCTTCGGGCGCTCTATGTGGAGAACGACAGCGGTGTGGTGCTGCAGTCATCCGTAACTGTCAATGATAGCCTGGTGCTGCAGGCGCCACTCTGGACTGAGCTAGATACGGCACACCGGTATGTCTTGACGTACACTGCGGAGCGGAAGGATCCGGTCTTCCTCCACCCAGATGCTGAGATCATCGGTACGATACGGCGAACGCGGCTCCGAACGGACGGTGAGCCTGTCGTCTTCAACAACCCGTACACGTATGTCCGTACGGACCAGGGGTGGGGTTCAGTCGCTCAGGTCCAGATTCGGGTCCTGCCGCAGACACAGCCGTGGCATCCGCAGAGCCAGCAGAAGGTGTGGCGGGTGCTTCAGATAACAGCTCAAGATGCTGCTGGACAGACGGTGTCACAGGGTCTGAACTGGCGCGTCGGTTACGGCTGGCGACACCTGCCCGGGGATCCGAACCGGGACGAGACGCGGGGTCTGCCGCTGCCGGCGCTCATCTTGCATCGCTGGACACGAGACGGATGGTTTGCTGCAGGGCGCTCAGTCCCGCCGCAGCTCGATACCGCTGCCAGCTGGGCTTATGCCTATGCTGACGGGGTCTACGGCGGGGGAGATTTCGCCATTGGGCTCCGCGACAATGCCCGAAACCTGCGCCTCCAGGTTGCGGCCATCCTGGAGGGGCCCTATCGGAATGGCTCGATGGTAGACGACCTCCGCCAGCGCGGCTGGCTGCCAGAGACGCCGCCGGACATCTACCCCTACAACTTGGACCCCATGCGGCCGTACATCCGCGTCAGCCCTCTGCCGGATTCCGTGGTAGACTGGGTAGTGGTGGAGTTGCGGACGCTGCTGACCGGCGGGGCACGCTACTACCGAACAGCTTTCGTTCGGCGTGATGGTAGAGTCGTTGACCTGGACGGCAAGAGCCCCATCACGCTCCCTGGGATAGAGAGCGGAGCGTACTACGTAGCGATCCACCACCGCAACCATCTCGCCATCATTACGGCGGAGCCAGTGGAGATTGCACCGGAGACGCAGCAGCAAGTACTGGCAATGACTGAGGACCCATCGCGCATCTTGGGCGGGGCTGGGGCGTTGCGGGCGCTGCGGTACAACGGGCGCACAGTCTGGGCAATGATTAGTGGGGACGTCAATGGCGACGGGCGAGTAGATGCAGAGGACCTTCAGCTGCTACAGCTCTGGCAGCATGCGGAAGGTTACGTTAATGCTGATACGGACTTGAGCGGCATCGTGACAACCCGCGACTTCAACGTAGGCTGGAACAATCGGGATCGGAACACGGTCGTGGTGCGCTGATGCAGTGCAGGCATGGCTTCCGGTGGGCTCTTCTGCTGCTCAGCGCTGTGGCAGCATGGGCGCAGTCCGCTGGGACAGTAGTAACGGCTGTGGTGCGCCCTCAAGTGGTACCCGATACGTTGGAGGTAGACGTGTTCCTTCAGCGCCGTACGCTGCAGTGGGAGCGATGGGCGAATGCGACGCTGACATTCGTTCTTCCCGATACGGCTCCGTGGCCACAGCTTCGGGTACGGGTCGTCCCAGGGAGTAGCTCCGTTGACACAACGTTCTACCGGATAGAGCCGTTCGTGCTCCAGCAGCCAGTGCCGGGCGCGACGGCATGGACGCGCCCGCGGTTGGGAGTGACGGTCTACGGACCGGAGAGCTTTGAGGCCTCTCAGCTCATCCCTTGGGATACCCTGATGCGAATAGCCCGGCTCCAGGTGTTCTCCACGAACGGTACGCCCGTCCCGCACACTCTGGAATGGGCTCAGCCGCTGGCCTACTACCAAGCATTTGCATACAAGCAGCGGGATGAGGTCCTACCGTGGGTGCGGGCAAACGACAACGTGGAACTGGGGACCCGGGTCGAGTATCGCCTCCAACCGATGCGCGTTCCCGCCCATGTGGTGAGGGATTTCCGGGCTGAGTACATTGGCGACCGCAAGGTGCGCTTGAGTTGGCAGACACAGAGCGAGGCCTTCAACCGCGGCTTCGTGTTGGTGCGCTGGTGGCGTCCCTTCAACACGACGGAGCTTGTAGACTCCGCCCTCGTTGCTGACTGGCAGCGCGTCCCTCTCTTGCGTGGTCTGGGGACCAGTGACACGGGACGTAGCTACCTCTACGTAGACTCCGACGCTGCGAAGCAGCGGGGTGAGGAGTACTGCTACGACCTATGGAGCACAGACTTCCACGGAGTGCTCCGCTACCACGGGCGGGCATGCGCAACCATCCCGCACGCAGTCATCAGCTTTGCCCAAGCGGACCCAAACCCGTTCTCTAACGCGACCACTATCCGCTACCGCCTGGAGGACCGCGTCCTGCTGAGTATCACGGTGTACGACGTCAGGGGTGGAGTGGTGGCTCGACTCATGGAGCGGCAGGAGATGGAGCGGGGGAGCTATACGCTGGAGTGGCAGACCCCGGCGTATGCTTCACAAGGTCTCTACGACATCGTGCTCATTGCCTACCCAGTAGATGACCCCTCAGTGGAGCTCTCTCGGGCAATCATCAAAGCACAGTTGGTCCACTGATGTGGCGCTGGGGACTCATCGGACTGAGCGTTCTGACCCTCTGGGCGCAAGCCCCAGAGTGGACTGTTGCCGAGCGGTGGCTGCTGCCAAGCGGAGACACCCTCGTGCGAGAGCGACGTCCGGGGGAGTGGTGGATTGGGGTAGGGATTGGCACTGTTGGGATTGGGTACCTCGGGCGATTGAATCTGCCGCGGGTACCCGATGCTCCACATCGCGGGCTCCTGGAGTTCCGCCGGGGGTTAGGAGCTGGAACGGGCTTCTGGATTCAAGGCGAGTGGAATCCGCCAGGGGAGCGGTGGGGGGCATCGCTCCTCCTCTTGCCGTGGGAGGTATGGCGAGGGAGTGCGCAATTTGAGCCAGTAGCTAGTGGCGTGAGACAGCAGTATGAGCTAGAGCTTCAAGTACGCTCTCTCCTGCTTTCTGCTTCTGCCCGCTATGCGCCGGGATGGTGGCGGGGGACCTTCTGGGAGGGTTTGCATTTCATCGTTGGAACTGATGCACGCTTCCTCTGGAGCGCGAGGGAGCGGGTGCGGCAGTCGCTCCAGAACGTGGAGCGGATTGAGGAGTGGCGGCTCTTTGATGAGCAGCCCCTGCCGCTGTGGTTGGGTGTCCACGTCGGCGTGGGATTGGACATCTTTGTGGCGCTCTTCGGGGAGAACTTGCGGAACTACGTTACCCCAGTGGTCCTCTTCCAGACAGGGCTGCCGCTGCAGCGGACATGGGGGTCTACGTGGACCCCTGTGGCCATACGAGCCGGGGTGAGCTTTAAGCTCGGTTGGGAGCGCATACAGGAGCGCGTACTACCGCTTGATACAGCGGTGCCGTTCATTGCTGCTCGAGTGCCAGTAGAGCCGGGAGTGGAACTTCCGGGGTCAACACCTGAGGAAGAACTGGAGGGAGAGTTCCTCCCCGGCCCTGAGAGGCCATCCGTGGAGCCTGCTCCCGAAGCGGCACCACCCCGTCCGGCCCAGCCGGTCACAATCGTCCCGAATCGAGTCCAACGCTTCAGCTACCCAAGCCCAACAGCTACTGGGCTTACGGCAGAGCTGCAGCGCTACTTAGATGCACTGGTAGACTACCTCCGCGCACGACCTCAGGCTGAAGTGCGCATCGTCGGCCATACGGAAGAGTTCGGCGGCTCCTTGGAGGAGACGCAGAGGATCTCAGAACAACGGGCCCAACAGGTGGTGGAGTACCTAGCACGTCGCGGTATTAGCCGCTCCCGGCTGCTGGCATCGGGTGTCGGGGCGCGCCAGCCGATCGCCGATAACCGGACTCCGGAAGGGCGACTCCGGAATCGGCGTGTTGAGATCATCGTTGTAGAATAGTGGGCTACCGGAGGATGGGACAGCCTCCACTAGCCTGCGTCGTTGAGGATAGCCCTCCGACACGGAAGCTCATTGAGGTCCTGCTGACGAAGGCTGGCTTCCTTGTTGTCGCATTCGGTCGAATCGGGGAAGCCTTACAGTGGTTAGCGCAGCACAGACCGGTAGTCGTGCTCAGCGATCTCATTTTGCCCGACGGGCATGGAGTGGAGATCGTCAAGGCTGTGCGCTCCTTGCCGAATGGGTGGGATATTCCTGTTATTGCTGTCACGGGGTTGACCCAAGAGAGCGACCGGCAGCGTTACCTTCAGCAGGGGTTCGACGCCTACATCGTCAAGCCCCTCAGTACAACCACCTTCGCATACGAAGTGCAGCAGATTGTAGAGCAGCGGCTCCAGAGTGTGGCGTAGTCTCTCAGAATCGCGGTCGGCCGTGGGGCGGACTGCCGCCGTGGCGCCGTTCACCGCCGTTACTCCGCCTTGGCTGTTCAGGTCTACCACGTCCGTGGTGTTGCTGAGGAGGAAGTAAGGCTTTACGGCTCAGCCGGAACTTCCCGTCTGGCTGGATCTCGATGAGCTTCACGTCGATTACATCACCGACTTTGAGCACTTCCGAGATGGTGTTGAAGGGGCGGTAGTCGATCTGCGAGATGTGGAGTAGTCCCAGTCGGCGTGGGAGGAACTCTACAATCGCCCCCAGGCCCTCACGGATTTCCCGGACGATGCCGGAGTAGACTTGACCAACTTCCGGCTGTTGCGTCAGCCCCTGGATGTAAGCAGCTGCTTTCTGCAGCGCTTCCTCTGACGGGGCAGCGATGATGACGCGCCCGTCCTGCTCAATGTTGATTTCTGCTCCAGTCTCTTGCACGATCCGCCGGATGGTCTCCCCACCAGGACCGATGACGAGCCCGATTGTCTCTACAGGGATGGTAAGCATCATCAGCCGCGGAGCATATGGGGAGAGCTGCGGGCGAGGTTGGGGAAGCTCCCGGTTCATGATCTCCAGGATCTCCAACCGGGCTTGACGGGCCTGTTCCAGAGCCCGGACCATAAGCTCCAGCGAGAGGCCCTCGATCTTAATGTCCATCTGGCACGAGGTGATGCCGACAGCGGTGCCGGCAACTTTGAAGTCCATGTCGCCCAGATGGTCTTCATCGCCCAAGATGTCGGAGAGGATCGCAACTCGGTCTCCTTCAACGATGAGCCCCATGGCGATGCCAGCGGCAGCTCGCTTCATCGGGACCCCAGCATCGAAGAGCGCTAAGCTACCAGCGCAGACGCTAGCCATGGAGGAGGAGCCGTTGGAGGAGAGGATGTCGGAGACCACCCGTATGGTGTAGGGAAACTGCTCTTCCGAGGGCAGCAAGGGTTCCAACGCCCGCTCAGCTAAGTTGCCATGCCCTACCTCGCGACGCGATGGAGGACCAGGACGCCGGATCTCACCAGTGCTGTAGGGTGGGAAGTTGTAGTGGAACATGAAGCGGCGCGTATACGTCGGTAGCAGCCCATCGATGATGAGTTCGTCCCCTTTGGTGCCTAAGGTCACGCTGGCTAAGCTCTGGGTCTCCCCCCGCATGAAGAAGGCAGAGCCGTGTGTTCTAGGGAGGACCCCAGCCCGGCAGAGGATAGGACGGATCTGGTTCGGGGTACGGCCATCCAGGCGGCGTCCCTCGGTGAGGATCATCTGCCGTACTTCGTGGCGTTCGAGCTCCGTGAGTACCGCATTGACGAGGGGTTCCAACGGAAGCGACTGCCACTCCGGATGGTCAGCCGCAGCGACTTCGGCAACTGCTGTCAGGATGCGCTCCCGCAATTCCTTCCGCCACGCGGAGCGCTGCTCCTTCGTTGTGGTTTGGCGAATGAAGCTTTGGATCTCTGATTCCACAAGTCCGGCAATGAAACTTCGAAGCTCTTCTGGGATGAGCTCAGGAGGGAGCTCACGCTTCGGTTGTCCTCGCAGAGTAGCTAATCGGCGCTGTAATGCATTCAACCGGCGAATAGGCTCTTGGGCAGCTTCCAGGGCTGCTATGAAGTCTGCTTCAGAGATCTCCTTGGCACTACCTTCGACCATCACAATCGAGCTATCGGTGCCAGCAACGACGATGTCCATGTCAGAGGCCTCCAGTTGGCTCAGGGTGGGGTTAACGATGAATTCCCCGTCCACCCGCCCGATGCGGACCTGCGAGATAGGGCCGGCAAAAGGAATAGAGGAGAGCAGTAGAGCTGCTGATGCCCCTGTTGCCCCAAGCGTATCGCCATCGATCTCCCGGTCGTACGAGAAGACCGTAGCCATGATTTGGGTCTCGTAGCGCCACTGCTTTGGGAAGAGAGGGCGGCAGGAGCGGTCAATGAGGCGGGCTGAGAGGATTTCCTTGTCGGTCGGCCGCCCTTCGCGGCGATGGAAGCTTCCTGGGATCTTGCCTGCAGCGGAGGATTTCTCTCGGTAGTCCACCGTCAGCGGTAGGAAATCAACAGCCGACAGAGGCTGGTCAGCGCTGCAGACCGTTACCAGCACCATCGTGTCCCCATGCCGGACCATAACAGCAGCATCAGCCTGTGAGGCGTAGAGCCCAGTCTCTATCTCGTAGGGGCGGCCGTTGATGGTGGTGCTGACTCGGACGGAGCCGTCTTCGGCAGTTGTCACTTGGATGTCATCGGTGTCCTCTGCAATAGCCTCAGCCAGGTTCCTTGGGAGTTCCACTTCCATGGCAGCAATGTGTCCATTCTGGGCGAGTGGGACTTACTTCCGTAGTTCGAGTGCCTGTAAGAGCCGCTGATACCGCTCCCAGTCAGTACGTGCAAGGTAGCGCAGTAGGCGACGCCGCTTGCTGACCATCAGGATAAGCCCACGGCGGCTGTGGTGGTCCTTTTTGTGCTTTTCCAGGTGCTCGGTAAGATTCCGGATGCGTTCCGTCAGCAGTGCTACCTGGACTTCCACAGCACCCGTGTTCGTTGGACTGCCACCGAACTGTTGGATGAGCTCAGCTTTCCGTTCCTTGGTCACCATGGATAGGCTGACTCACGACTGTGGGACTTTGCTCCAAGAGGCGATGTTCGGCAATCCATGTACGGCAGTAGGCCTCGTCCCGCTCCATCTGCTCCTGCAGTGCTTCGGGTGTGGGGAAGGGGAGCTCTGCTCGTACACGGGCCCAAAACGAAACACAAAGCCGCTGATTGTACAGGGAGCCAGAGAAATCCAGCACGTAGAGCTCTAACTGTGGTGGGAGGTCGTTGCCAAAGGTGGGACGGACCCCGTAACTCACAAGGCCTGCATAAGGCCTGCCAGCGATCTGCGTAGTGGCAATGTAGACCCCGTGGGCAGGTAGAAGCTGCTCTGGGGCCTCTACTTGGAGATTGGCCGTAGGAAAGCCCAAACGGCGTCCACGCCCATCCCCTCGGACGACGGTGCCGCAGACGGTGTACGGGTATCCTAGGAGCTTCGCTGCCGTCTCTACGTCCCCCTGCTGTAGGGCGCGTCGGATTGTGCTGCTGCTGACGGTGATGCCGTCGACGATGAAGGGCGGGAAATGCTCTACGATGAACCCAAGTGCCTGTCCCAGCTGCTGAAGGAGTTCTAGGTTACCACGGCGCTCGTGTCCAAACATGTGGTCGTGTCCGACCACAATGCCCCGTATGCCAAGGATTCCCAGGAGGTAGTGATGGACGAACTCCTCCGCCGATGTACGGGCCAGCTCTGTTGTGAAGGGAGCTACAACGACCTCGGCAATTCCAATTTGCCGAAAGTGCTCCAGTTTGGCTGGAAGTGGCGTGAGAATGCCAATCGGGGGCCGCCTGCCTAAGACCATTTGGGGATGGGGCTCAAAAGTCACGACACACGCTGTGAGAGCCAGCTCCTGTGCCCTTCGGCAGAGGTACTCCAGCAAGGCTTGATGCCCACGGTGGACCCCGTCGAAGGTCCCAACGGTTGCAAGCCGTCCTTGGGAATGTTTGGGGACGTCAGACCAGTGGGTGTAGACGCGCATGCTGTTGAGCAATCGCCTGTGAGAGTTCGTCTGGTGACACTGCATCGTCAACGTGGTAGGGGCCGATTGCCAATCGGCGTAGCTCTACGACATACGCGCCACACCCTGCCGCTGCCCCAAGGTCCCGGACGAGTGCTCGGACATAGGTGCCTGTTGAGCAGACGGTGAAGAGCTCCGCAAAGGGCGGTTCCCACCGCGTGAGCTCCAGTTCGGCGATGTGGACAGTGCGTGGGAGAGGAGAGACAGAGATACCGGCGCGAGCTAATTCGTAGAGTCGCTTCCCGCCGTGGTGTACGGCGGAGTACTGCGGGGGTACTTGCTCGATAGTGCCTCGGAAGCGTTCCAGGAGCTGACGGAACTCTGCCTCGGTCACGGTAAGCTCGGAGCAGATGGGTTGCTCCGGAGCCTCGGCATCGTCGGTAGCAGTGATAGCACCTAGCTTCATCCGGGTTACGTAAGTCTTCGGCATACGCTGGAAGGTTGGGAGTAGCCGCGTTGCCCGCCCGATTCCCAGAATGAGGAGGCCAGTTGCTAAAGGATCCAGTGTACCGGCATGCCCAATGCGGCGTAGCCCTAAGAGGCGGCGCAGGAAGCGCACAGTATCGAACGAGGACCAGTAGCGAGGCTTGTCTAAGAGGATGAAAGCTCCGACGGAACAAGCTACGGAGAGCCATTCAGGGAGTTGGTCCAGCGTGGAGCGTCGTAAGAAGGGGAGTCCCTCAATTCTGGACATCACCATCGTTTCTGTTCTCCTCTTCCCGTGCTGACTCCTGCTGCCGGAGTCGGTTGAGGAGCTCGGTGATGCGTTCTGCATGAGCAGCAGAAGTGTCGTGCCGGAAGCGGAGCTCTGGGATGTAGCGCAGATGCGTGTGCTGAGCAATGTACCCTCGGAGCTTCCGTTGCTCTTGCTGGAGGCGATGGAGTACCTGCTCTGGTGGAATAGGAGCGCCGTAGATGCTGACATACACGGTCGCATATCGCAGGTCCCCGCTCATCTGCACTCGGGCCACCGTTAGCAAGAGTTTCGGTGAGATCTCCCCGGCAAGTTTGCGCAGCGGCTCGCTTAAAACCTCCTGTAGGAGGCTGCCAACGCGCTCAGCCCTAATCGACATCCTCCTTCCTTCCCGCGATGTCGGTTAGACGGATAGGCTCCGCTTTTGCTCGACTAGCCTGAAGGTCTCTATGATGTCCCCTTCGCGGAAGTCTTCGAAGCCGGAGACCATGAGCCCACACTCATAACCGGCTGCAACTTCTCGGACGTCCTCTTTGAAGCGCTTCAAGGACTCAATTGTACCGGTATGGATGGGCAAGCCTTCACGGAGGATTCGGGCTCGGGCATTTCGCTGAATGACTCCGTCGGTGACATAGCAGCCGGCAACGGTCCCGATCCGGCTGATGTGGAAGACTTGCCGGACTTCTGCATGTCCGAGAATTTCCTCCTTGACCTCTGGGCTGAGCAACCCTTCCAACGCTCGCTTGACGTCGTCCAGGCACTCGTAGATGATGCGGTACGTGCGGATCTCCACCCCTTCGGCCTCAGCCACTTTGCGGGCTGCGGCTGTAGGCTGGACTTGGAAGCCGATGACAACGGCTTCAGACGCGGCTGCTAGCATGACGTCTGCCTCCGTGATGGCCCCAACCCCAGCATGGAGGAGATTGACCCGGACTTCGTCGGTTGAGAGTCGAAGGAGGGCATTCGTCAGAGCCTCGACCGAACCCATGACATCAGCTTTCAGAACAAGCCGGAGTTCACGGATATGCCCTTCGGAAATCCGCTGCGAGAGATCGCCCAAGGTAATGGAACGGGCGCGCTGCATAGACTGCTGGCGCTTTAGCTGCTGGCGGCGCAAAGCGATCTGCCGCGCTAAGCGCTCGTCGTCAACGACGACAAGTTTATCGCCGACTTCAGGAAGCCCGTCGAAGCCTGCTACCTGGATGGGGGTGGAGGGTGGAGCGCTTTCACAGCGGTTCCCCCGCTCATCGTAGAGCGCACGTACACGCCCATACTGGAGTCCTGCTACGAAGACGTCTCCGATCCGTAGGGTCCCGTTCTGCACGATGACAGTTGCTACAGGGCCTTTGCCCTTATCGAGATGGGCTTCAATGATGGTACCGCGAGCAGGGCGGTCGGGGTTGGCACGGAGGTCCAGCAGCTCAGCTTCCAGGAGGATTTTCTCCAGCAACACGTTCACGTTCTTGCCCGTCAGTGCGGAGATTTCCACGGACTGGTAGCGCCCGCCCCACTCTTCTACCAGGATGTCGTGCTCGGCCAGTTGCTGACGGATTCTGTCGGGATTTGCCTCGGGTTTGTCGATCTTGTTAATCGCCACAATGATCGGGACATTTGCTGCGCGAGCGTGGTTGATAGCCTCCACAGTCTGGGGCATGACAGCATCATCTGCAGCAACGACCAAGACCACGATGTCGGTCACCTGGGCCCCACGAGCACGCATGGCAGTGAAGGCCTCGTGTCCCGGAGTATCGAGGAAGGTGATGAGTCGTCCGTCGGGAAGCGTGACTTGGTATGCCCCGATGTGCTGGGTGATGCCACCGGCCTCGCCGGCGACGACGTTCGTCTGGCGAATGTAATCCAGTAGAGTGGTCTTGCCATGGTCTACATGACCCATGACTGTAACAATTGGTGGTCGAGGACGAAGGCTCTCTGGCGGATCGGGCTCATCCACGAGCTCACCTGCCTCCTCGACGTCTTGGAAGTGTACCTCATAGCCGTAGTCAGCAGCAATCAGCGTAATGGTGTCACGGTCGAGCCTCTGGTTGATGGTGACCATGAGGCCTAGCTGCATGCACTTGCTGATGATCTCCGAGGCCTGGACCCCAAGGAGCTGAGCCAGCTCAGCTGTGGTGAGGAACTCTGTCGTATACAGGATCCGGGACTGCCGGACCTCTTCTTCCCGACGTTTCTCCTCGCGTTCTGCCCGACGTTTCTGGCGTACACGGGCCCGCAACTGCAGGCCCGTCTCTTCCGCACCGATCAGGGTTTGGCGAATGACCTCCTCGAGCTCCTCTTGGCTAATCTCCTCCAAGATGCGCCGACGGCGCCTCTTAGGGACGGTCTCTTCGCCAAGGGTGAGCTTACGGCGCTGGGTACTCTTAGGTTTCGGCGGGGCCTGAGGAGATAGCGGCCCCGGAAGGGAAGGTAGGAGAGGAATGGAGGGAGCCGTTCTTTCGGCCTTCTTTGGACTTCCTGGGGCACCTGGTCGTGGGCGCTGCTCCTCGCGCCGCTCAGGTTGCGTTGGCTGCCTCGTGGGCCGGTGAGGTGATTCTCCTACTTGGGAGCGGGTAGGTGCGGAGGTCGCTCTGCCTTTGGATCGGGCTCGTCTGAGTGTCCGGTCCTCCGTTGGTAAGCTTATCCTGCCGATGATTCGGAGTCCACCAGTGGTGGTCGGGGAGCTGCTAATGGTCCCCTCGGGGGTTACAGAGATGACCTCACGACGGCGCTCTGAAGGTTGGGTGAGAGGAAGGTCTGTCGAAATCTCGGGAATCGGCTGTTCTGCAACGGGCGTTTGGGCAGGTTCTTCAGTGGGAGCTTCGGAGGCGATAGCTTCCGCTATACCAATCTGTTCCTGACTGGGTGCCACTTCAGGAACAACAGAGGGGACTTCCGTGGAAGGCTCGGGCTCAGTTGCGAGCACTTCTGGGAGGGAGAATGGGGAAGGTCCTTCAGGGGTGGGTATGGCTTTGGCTGGACTTAGAGGGGACTGTTCCTCTTCTGTTACGGCCTCTAGGAGGATGGGCTCTTCTGGAATAGCTGCTTCTACGGTCTCCGCGGCCGGTACCTCGGTTCTCGAGCGCTTCACTGGCTGGCGCTCCGTAGGGCGCAGGACTTTTTCCGTCTTCTCTCGGCGCTTCTCCGCGTTCGCTAGGTCTTTTCGGAACTTGTCCAGCACAAGCTGGAGCATCTGCTCATCCAGCTCTGCCGTTGGCTTGTTGGCAATCTGGTATCCTCGGGAGTGGAGGAACTCCACGATGGTATCCTTGCTCACTTCCAGCAGCTTGGCGATCCGAAAGAGCTTGACAGGGGCCTGGATGTCGTGCAATTCCGTCATGGGCAGCGACTGCTATGCAGTGTGCTCGTCTTCACTATCGCTATACGGCAGCTCGTCGGAGAGTCGGTAGCGCTCTTCTTCATCTTCTCCTTCTTCGTCCCGTCCACCGCCATAGTCGCGGCTTTGTTCTTCTGCGAAGACCTCACGGACGTCCTCTACCTCCAGGATAGAGCGGCGCTGAGGAGCCAGTGATGCAGCCTCTGATGCTGTCGGGGTTGTGGATGCTGACTCCAGAGTGGGGCTGCTATCTACAGTTTCCAGGGTGGTGGAGAGCTCTAGTGCTAGGATGCGTTCCCGTATGGCCGGATCCTCTTGCTCATCGAACTCCTCAAGCATCAGCTGGCGGAGTTCCAAGAGGAGGTCCTTGGTCATACCTGGTATACGTAGGAGTTTCTCGGGGTCAGCCTCCAAGAACTCTCGTGCAGTATCAATGCCAGCTTCAATAAGGCGTTCGTAGAGCTCCCGGCCCAATTCTTCCCGGAACTCAAACAATTCGATGTCTTCCGGAGTTTCCTTGACGAGGGTGATAGCGTATCCGGTTAGCTTGCTAGCTAAACGTACGTTGTGGCCGTTGCGCCCAACAGCTAAGGCTACTTGGTCGTTGGGGACCACCACAGTGGCACTCCGCGTTTCGGGGTGGACTTCCACGCTGAGGACACGAGCTGGCTGGAGTGCCCGCGCAATGAAGGTGGCAGGGTCTGGAGAGTACTCGATGACGTCGATGTTTTCATTGTTAAGCTCCCGGACGATGGCATGGATGCGGATGCCCTTCATACCAACACAGGCACCGACAGGATCCACACGGTCGTCGTGGGAGATAACGGCAACCTTTGCTCGTTCTCCGGGTTCACGGGCGACAGCCTTAATCTCTACTACGCCGTCGTATACCTCAGGGATTTCAAGCTCGAAGAGCTGCTTGAAGAAGCGGTCATCAGCGCGGGAGAGGATAATGTCGGGCATCCCGCCAGGGCCACCGGTAGGACGGACCTCCTTAATGAGGGCGCGCAGGGTTGCTCCCTTACGGTAGCGTTCACCCGGAATTTGCTCCTCCCGTGGCAATCGCATCTCCACTTTATCGTGGAGCACCAGGACGTCGCCGCGCCGGACTTGGTAGATTTCGCCGATGATGATTTCGCCAACTCGGGAGCTGTACTCGGTATAGATGTTCTCACGCTCAACCTCTCGGATACGCTGTGCAAGGCGCTGCATACCCCAGGCGACAATTCGCCGTCCAAAGACTACTGGTAGGTCCTCTAGCCGGATCTCCTCTACGTACTCGTCGCCGACCTCGTATCCCTCTTCACCACGGGCTTCAAGTTCTTCTAAGGCGATCTCTGTGCTGGGATCCTCCACAGTCTCAACGACGGTGCGAACAACGTAGATTTCGATGTCACCCTTGTCCATGTTGACAATGATCTCCGCTTGTGCGTTGGGGCCGTACTTCTTCTGCACCATATAGCGTAGAACCTCCTCGAGGATGCCTTGGAGGATGTCCCGATCGACGCGCTTCTGGCGCGCCATTTCTGTAAACGCGGCGATGATCTGCTGCTTATCAGGCGTGTGTTGCTTTCTACGACGTGGCATGAGTTATAGCAGGCCGTTGTAGCACTACCACTGTGGGAGGACGTAGGCGTTGAGCAGCTCTGAAAAGGGGACCCAACGCTGCGACTGTCCCTGTCGTAGATGAAAGCCCTGTGGAGTGACGCTCTGGAGAGTTCCCTCTACCCGAGAATGATCTACTAATTCGCATCGGAGCCGGCGTCCGATATGTTTGGTGAACTGCCACGGAAAGGTCAGCGGTCGGTCTATCCCCGGCGAAGATACTTCAAGAAACTGGAATGCATCCTCGAAGGGATCACCAACGAACTCTGCCAGAACGGCATCCGAGATGGCAGCACACTCTCGGTGCGTCACACCTGTCTCGTTGTCAATGTAGAGCACCAGTCGCTGGCGTCCGGGGAGGCCGATGAGGCGAGCCTCCAAGAGGTAGCAGCCATGTGCATTACAGATGGCCTGGAGACGTTCCAGAATAGCAGGCGGGATAGCGTCGTGCATTGGCCAGCAGATATTCGGCGCTACTGGAGATACTGCTAGAAGTGTGCAAAAATACAGCGTTTCCACGGACTTCTGGTGAGAGGGGTACAGAGAGAGCCGCGCGAATGTACCCGATTGCTTCTCGAGGGAGCTGGAGACGGCGGAGTCTCGGGAGCTCTCGCGATGCGAACTTGCGAGCTTCACCTTCCTCACCAGCAAGACGAGAATACAGGATGTAAGCGGCAGCGTTCCAGACTAACGGACCCTCCCATGTCATCTCCTCTGTGTGGAGGAGAGAGTCGTAGGCACGGAGGGCGGCATGCCGTTCCATTTGCAGGAACTCTCTCCATACCTCCTCGGCCCGTTTAGAGTCGACAGTAGGTTCTAGGACGAAGAAGCGGTTGGGGATGTACATCAGAAGAGCCCGAGGTCCGTCCCATTCATCAGGCCAGAACGGGCCGTAACCAACCGCCACCAAAAGACTGTCCCGACCGAGACGGAGTAGTCGTGGGGTACCTACTAGCTCAGCCACTCTGCGAGGGGGATTGAGGGACCAGATGACCATTCCGAAGCTTTCCCCTCCATTTCCTCCAGACCATGTGTGAGCAATGAGTAGCGGGAAGCTTCTACCTCCAACTGTCTCGACAGTGAGCGGTGGGGTAGTGTCGGTGGTGGAGAGGCACGTTCCTTCAATGTCGTGGAAGACTGCGTGGAGTCGGTAGATGCTATCCCCCAGAGAACCAGTGAGCACGACGATGGAATCTATGACACAGTCGGACCAAGCGTCGTGGGAGGTGGTGCGGACAGCAAGGATGCGATAGGTAATGTTCCCGACAGTTGAAGTCAACTCTGCTCCGTGCGGAAGGATTGTATACTCCACCGGGAGCTTTGGAGGCAAAGGGCGTGCAGTGGCAGGCATTGGCTGAGGTTCTGCGCTGCGTTGGCAGCCTGCCAGGAGGAGGGCCAAGAGAGCGGGAACAGCAAGAGGGTGCATAATTTCGTGCGTATCCTGTCGTGGGCTGCATACAAATTTACAGCAGCGAGGCACTCGGGGTGAGCATAGGCGCATAACGTTTCGGATGCAGGTCCTCTTACGAACCGAGCGGCTCCGATGGGTATGGCATGGGCTCAACGGGCTGCTGCTACTCTGCGGTGGTGGAGCACTGGCGCTCATCATTGGGGAGGTGGGATTTGCACGTACGTGGACGTGGTTGGAGGAAGCTACGCGGATTGTGCTGGTGATCTTCGTACTGCAGGAGCTCCTGAGGGTTGCCATAGTTGCTTCGCCAGGACGCTACCTTCGCCAGCATTGGTTGGAGGCTGGGGTAGCTCTGCTCGTTGGGGGAGCGCTAGTAGCACAGGAACTCCTGCGCTGGGTTGGAGGTGCGTTCTTACCGGGCGTGAGTTGGGAACGGGTTGCGTTAGTGTACTTAGTGGTGACGCAGGCGCTGGTGCTTGGGGGGCTCTTCGTTCGGGTAGTGCGCCATCATGCAGCGATCAGCCGACTGGAATTGCATCCAGCGGGATTGTTATTGCTGAGCTTCGTCGCGCTGAGCCTCCTTGGTGCGGGACTGCTATTGTTGCCAGCAGCCCGGACGCAGGAGCTCGGGGTTCTGGATGCCCTCTTCACGGCAACGAGTGCTGTGTGTGTAACTGGGCTGACGGTGGTGGATACGGCAACGCACTTTACGCTCTTGGGGCACCTCATCCTCCTCGGGCTTATCCAGGTAGGCGGGCTGGGGCTCATGACATTCATGAGCTTCTTCGGTCTGCTCTTCACCGGTGGACTGGGAGTACGGGAGCGACTCGTACTGAGGGATGTCTTCGCCGTAGAGAGCCTCGCGGAGGTTCGTCGGTTGCTAGTGCGAATCGTTGGGCTAACGGTGCTCGTAGAAGGGGTAGGAGCATGCCTGCTTTACTGGAGCGATGGTGGTGGGTTTCCGTTGGACGGTCAGAAGGCATTCCGGGCGCTGTTCCACGCCGTGTCGGCATTCTGCAACGCTGGTTTCTCGCTCTATCCGGCGAACCTTGTAGCGCAGCAGCATAACCTTTTGTACTTGGCAACCATTTTAGCCCTGGTCGTCCTCGGTGGATTAGGCTTTCCTGTGCTGTCAGCTCTTCTGGCCATGCGTCCGTGGGCTGCTCCTGCGCGTCGGCTCCAGCGAAGACTACCCGTTAGCGCAAAGCTCGTGTTGCTGTCTACCTTTGTCCTCCTGCTTGGGGGAACAGTCTTGCTGTGGGTTCTAGAGCACGATGGGGTCTTCCGTGGGTTTTCTGGCGTTGAGCAGTGGTTCCAGGCTCTATTCTTAGCCGCCGTTCCCCGAACAGCGGGGTTCAACAGTGTGCCAATTGATCAGCTTTCGGTACCGGCTTCACTGGTCGTCATAGGTCTTATGTGGGTTGGG
The DNA here is from genome assembly GCA_025059875.1 of Candidatus Kapaibacterium sp. NCBI lineage: Bacteria > Pseudomonadati > Bacteroidota > Eximiradiia > Eximiradiales > Kapaibacteriaceae (SeqCode) > Kapaibacterium (SeqCode) > Kapaibacterium sp. (SeqCode). The sequence continues at coordinate 39,841 of JANXCT010000006.1, read as the reverse complement.
GCTTCCCCGGCCTCTACAGGTGGTGGAGTGAAGACGCTCACCGTAGCGGTTGCTGTGATTGGTGTGGTGCAGCTCCTCCGAGGAGGGGATCGGGTTGAGCTCTTCTACCGTGAGCTCCCTCTTGAGAGTGTGCTTCGAGCATTGGCTGCGGTAGTTGCTTCTGCTGCACTCCTGCTGAGCAGTGCTTTCTGCTTGCAGATGTTGGAGCCACACCGAAGCTGGATTGACGTGCTGTTTGAGACAGCGTCAGCACTAGGGACCGTAGGGCTGTCGCGTGGGATTACGGCAGAGCTCAGTGCTGTATCTAAGCTACTGCTATGCCTGTTGATGCTCGTCGGACGTGTTGGGGTGCTTTCGGTGCTCCTAATGTTGATCCCCACACGTCCTGCAGAGCGCTATCACTATCCGCAGGAACGAGTCATCATCGCATAGGTATGAGATGAGCCTCCGTGTTGCTATCATTGGGCTGGGCCACTTTGGGCGGAACTTAGCGCTACGCCTTACCGAAGAGGGATGCGAGGTCTTAGCCATTGACCGCAATCCTGAACAAGTGGAGTTCCTCCAGGATCGGGTTGCTGTAGCGGTGACGCTGGATTCGACCGAAGCCCGGCCCTTGCGAAAGCTGGGGCTGCGGGACGTGGATGTTGTGGTCGTCGCTATTGGGGAAGACTTCCAGAGCTCACTCCTAACGACGGCATCACTGCAGGAGATTGGGGTCAAGCAGATCATCAGTCGCGTCATCTCTCCTGTCCACGAGCGGCTTCTTCGCCTCATGGGGGTGCAGGAGCTGGTGCTGCCAGAGGCCGAGGCTGCTGAAGCTTTGGCCAATCGGCTACTGCTGGGAAGAGTCCGCAAGGCTTTTGAGCTTTCGCCAGAGTACAGTATCGTGGAGATAGAGGCCCCGCGCCACTTCATCGGTAAGCAGCTCCGCGACTTAGGCCTGCGTGAGCGCTATGGGGTGAACCTGGTCACCATTAAGCGGGTCCAGCAGCGAGCGGGGCTGCTGAGTTTGGGGCAGCACGAGCGTGTCCGCGTTATTGGGGTGCCGACACCAGAGACGATCATCGAGCCGGGAGATATCCTGGTTGTCTTTGGCCGAGAGCAAGAGCTTCACCGGCTGCTAGAGGAGGAATGATGTGTTGGGGTAAAGTAGGACTGCTTGCTCTTGGCATAGCGCTACCCCTTGCGGGACAGTGGTGTGAGGTGGGGCGTGCAGCGGCGCTGAACTCTGCAGCAGACGACTTTGCCCCCGTCTGGGACCGATGGCGAGGTTATCTACTGCTGAGCTCCACGCGGCAAGGAGAGTCGCGAATCTACAGGGTAGCCTGGCAAGATACAAACTGGGGGACACCACAGCCACTACTCTCTGTGAGTGGGCATCACCTCTCGTACGCTGCTCCGCTTCCGACGGGAAACCTTTACGTCTGCCGGTATCGGCTAGGGCGCCGGCAGGCTTACTTGCACATTGTGGAGGCCGTGCCCGAGGTTAATGGTCAGTGGCGATGGCAGGAGCTGCCGGCGCTAGAGGCTGAAGAGGCGTTTACGATGCATCCGACGGTCTCGCCCGACGGTCGAGTGCTCATCTTCGCCTCAACCAGAGCTTCTGGACGGGGCGGCACTGACCTCTGGATCTGCTACCGCCAGGGGGATGGTAGCTGGAGCGTTCCGCAGAATCTCCGAGAGCTGAATTCCCCAGGCAACGAGATTACTCCGCACCTGGCTGCAGCCGATACTCTCTACTTCGCCTCCAACGGTCACGGTGGCGCTGGCGGGTATGATCTCTTCATCAGCGTTCGCGGTTGGGACGGGCGATGGAGCGATCCGGAGCCGCTCGTTGGACTCAATACTGCGGCCGATGAATCGGATTTCTGCCTCCTGCCAGGCTCTCACAAGGCCCTCTTCGTCCGTGGTACCGGAGTAGGCACGCTGGATATCTTCACAGCCCAGCGCTGCCTTTCTCTGCCAGTACTGCCGTCGCAGGATGCGCTACCGCGCTGAGGAGTGCGTCTGTGCTACTATGGCCAGTTTAGCCCATAAGGTGAGGGTCGCCTTGGTAGCAGCCGGAGTTGCAGTAAGCAGTATTGCTGCGCAGGCTCCATTCCCCGTTGTGACTCCAACGCAGCTCCGGCAGCTCCTGCAACGCCAGGGCGATACCCTTGTGGTGGTCAACCTGTGGGCGACGTGGTGCACTCCGTGCCTTACGGAGCTCCCGCTCTTCGACTCCCTAGCGCGTCGGTATGCACATCTGCCCGTTCGGGTGTGGCTGGTCAACGTGGACTCCCAGGCGCGGCGGCAGCAGGTCCTGCGCTTCCTTGCCCGACGCCGCTTCCAGGCATACTCTCTCCTGCTGTCGTACGGGCGTGGAGACCAGTGGATGGATACGCTCCATCCGGAGTGGTCGGGGACACTTCCGGCAACGCTCTTCTGGCGGGTGACAGATTCGCTGTCCAGCCTCGTGGAAGGGGAATGGACAGCTGCAGCTTTGGAGGAACATGTCCAACAGTACCTGCGACCTCGATGATGGTGGCTCGTATGCTGGCTCTCTGGACTCTTATCGTTCCGGCTTGGGCGTACACTATCGGGGACACGGTGGCAGACTTCCGGTTGCGGAACGTGGATGGGACGCTCGTCGCTCTGAGCCAGTACGCTAGGGATGCCCGTGGTGTCGTTGTCGTCTTTACGTGCAATAGCTGCCCGTATGCGAAAGCATATGAGCAGCGCATCATAGAGCTCCACCAGAGCTTCGCTCCGAAAGGATTCCCGGTCTTGGCTATCCAACCGAACGACCCACAGCGTTCGCCAGACGACTCCTTCGAGAAGATGCAGCAGCGGGCGGCTGAGAAGGGGTATCCCTTCCCGTACGTCTGGGACGAGACACAAGAGGTGGCACGCCGCTTTGGGGCACGGCGAACCCCCGAGGTCTTCCTCTTACGACGGGCTGGGGAGGTGTTCGTTGTGGCGTACAAGGGGGCTATTGACGACAACAGCGAGGACCCGTCAGCAGTCCGGCAGCGCTACGTGGCTGACGCTATCAACGCGCTCCTGCGGGGAGAAACGCCTTCCGTAACGCAGACACGCGCTGTTGGCTGCACTATCAAGTGGCGGCGTCAGTGAGTTGTGGGTGAACCCAGGACGTGAGGCAGTGCTCGGCCCGTTGCCGTGGGTAGCCGAATTTGGAGCAGTGCGGCAAGCGTTGGAGCGACGTCTTCCGGCGTCGTCGGCTCGGTGGAACTACCGCAAGGAATGCCGGCACCGAAGAAGACTAGAGGGATGAATCGGTCGTACTCGTACGGCGTTCCGTGAGTTGCTGGGACGTCAGTGCCGAAGATCCAGAAAGGGCGCGGGTAGAGGAGGATATCCCCAGCATTTCTCGGCGGGAAGGAGCGTTGCAGGAGGGTATAGAGTGTGTCGGCAACACGGTCGGCAGGGGGCTGCCGTAGCTCCGACGCTCGGAGCACAATACCGATCCCCTCATATTCACGTAACCAGCGTACAAGGCTGTCCAGAACGACCTCAGGCTCGTGCTGACTCTGGCGGATGAGCTCCCGGTTGAGGAGCATAATCGGCGGTTCCAGGATGAACCAGTGTAACCCTGCTTGGCTGCCGAAACTGGCAATGAGGCGTCGGTGGAGGAAGAGAGCGAGCTCCTCAGTACTGATGCGGCCAGCGTCAATCCCCGGATAGGCTCCTGGTCCGGCCTGGAGGAGCATCTCCGGCACAGGGGCAACACCGTGGTCAGAGGTCACTACAACGACGTAGTGCGAACGCCCGATGGAGTCGTCGAGGAACTGGAGGAATTCGCCCAGGATTTGGTCACAGCTCAGGTAGAGCTCCAGGAGCTCCCGGCTCTCCGGTCCGAAGTAGTGGCCAACGATGTCTGTGGTGGAGATGCTGACCCAGAGGATGTCCGGGATGGAGTCGCGGCCAAGAGCTTCAGAGTGAATCGCAGTGCGAGCTGCATCCATGAGCCACGCGACGGAGAACGGGGAGAGGAGGAAGGCGTCCCAGAAGGCCTTGGTGGTGTCTGGTAGCCGGTGGGGGAATGCAGAGGAGCCTTCTGGGAAACGTGCTTCCCAGGGCACGGAGTCAATCGGTGCAAAGGAAGCCGGCAGGAGCGGCTCCCAGACCCTGCCAGCGTACTGCCATGCAGAATGGCGACGATTCCATTCTGAGAGCCATGCTGGTGGAGCTTGCGTTGGGGAGGTAACTAAGCCGTCCTGCTCAGGGTCGAGCCAGAGCACGGCCGTGGGGGAGTGACCACCCATCATGAGGGCTGCACGTGCCTTGTGCGAGAGAGAAATAACCTTAGCCTGTGGGAACCGCTCTCGCAGGGCATCTCCTAATGTGGGGAGGCGTAGCCACATCGTGGAGGGAAGGCCTGAAGTGTCTGCAGCGCAACCAACGAGGCGGCGCGGACAGCAGTCAGTGACGAGTGTGTTGCCACTGATGCCGTGCTGGCTAGGGGGAGCCCCTGTGGCCAGTGTCGCGTGTCCAGCGCACGTGACGGTGGCACCGTGCTGGATGAGGCAGTTGCGGTACCAGAAGCCTTCAGAGAGGAGCCTCTTGAAGCCTGAACTCCACAGAGGCTGCCAACGCCATAGGTAGTCACCTCGCATTTGGTCGAAGACTAGGACGACGACGAGTCGTGGCGTCGGCCCAGCTCCGACTCCTCTGCTCCCGGCTAGGATAGCAGCTACTACGACGCAAAAGAGGAGGCGCAGCATTCTGGAGATGGCTAGCTGTCGGGAGTGCGAAAATAGTAGAGTCTGCTGCCCCGCCTGGGTCTGAGTGCTGTTACGGTCGTGTTACGCAACACTTCAGCTGCGAGGCGGAGATGACACTGTGACGGCAGCCTCGTTCGTCACTGGCGCATAGTCGTAGCATGTGGCGAGTGCATTGGATGGGTTCCCTCCGTCGTCAGCTCTTGGGGGCTGTTGCCCTGGTCTTCTTGGGGATTGTGATCGGGGTTTGGTGGAGCCGCCCGCTCCTCTCCGTTGACAACGTCTACGAGCAGCTCCGGAAGTTCAGCGATGCTCTCAACTACATCTACCGCAACTACGTGGAGGAGGTAGACTCGCAGCGCTTAGTGGAGGCGGCTATCAAAGGGATGCTGGATAGCCTAGACCCCCACTCAGTCTACATCCCCGTTAGCGAAATGCAGCGCGTGGAGGAAGATTTCCGCGGTAGCTTCGAGGGCATTGGGATAGAGTTCGACGTCATCAACGACACCATTACCGTTATTGCTCCGATTGCAGGAGGTCCAGCCGAGGCGCTGGGGATCCAAGCGGGGGATAAGATTGTCACCATTGACGGGCAGAATGCTGTAGGACTCTCGCGCAGTGAAGTCCCACGTCGCCTCCGAGGACCGAAGGGGACCGTCGTCCGAGTTGGAATTCGACGGGCGGGGATGAAGGAGATCCTAGAGTTCACCATTACGCGGGACCGCATTCCGATCTACAGCGTGGATGCAGCCTTCGTCATAGAAGGGACGGACATCGGCTACATTCGAATCAACCGCTTCTCCGCCACTACGTACCAAGAGTTTCGTGAAGCCCTCCAACGCCTTCAGGCTGCAGGGATGCGCAAACTCATACTAGACCTACGCGGCAATCCTGGCGGCTTTATGGACCAGGCGATTCGAATAGCAGACGAGTTCGTCCCAGGCGGCCACCGGATTGTCTATACGCGTGGGCGCGTACCGGAGTTCAACGAGGACTACTATTCTCGTGATGGCCAGCCGTATGAGCGGATGCCCCTCATTGTGTTGGTCAACCGGGCTTCGGCTTCCGCTAGTGAGATCGTCAGCGGAGCTGTGCAGGACTTAGACCGCGGACTGATCGTCGGCGAGACGACCTTTGGAAAGGGGTCCGTACAGCGACAGTACGAGCTGCCAGATGGTGCTGGACTGCGGGTAACGGTGTCGTTCTACTACACCCCTTCCGGCCGCATGATCCAGCGCCCATACAAGGGGAAGAGTCGTCAACAGTACGTTGCTGATCAAGAGGAGCTGTCCGAGGAGGGTGAGAACTTCGCGCATAAGGAGAGTTCTCGCGAGGATACGACTCGCCCTGTGTTCAAGACCCTCCATGGCCGAAAGGTACTAGGAGGCGGTGGTATCACTCCGGACTACATCATCCGCTCCGATACGGTAACACCGCTGTCGGTAGAGCTGCGCCGCCATGGGCTGTTCTGGAAGGTGGCCGAGGAGTACTTGGCAAACCATCGGGCGGCGCTGGAGCGACAGTATGGTGCAAACTACTGGGCATTCGTGCGTGACTTCCGCTTGCCTTCGACCGTCATAGACCGGCTGCGTGGGCATGCTCGCGAGCAAGGTATCAAATGGGACGAAGAGCACTTCCGTACGGATGCCGCTTACATTGAGCACGTCATCAAGGCCCAGATCGCACGGGCTATCTGGGGGAACAACGCCTTTGCGGCGGTTATGCTCCAAGTTGACCGCCAGGCGCAGAAGGCGCTAGAGCTCTTTCCGGAGGCAATCCGGATCGCACGACTGCAGTAGAGTGGCGATAACCTGTGGATGCAGCACTGCGCCGTAGTGGCGGCAATAGTCTGTCTATTCAACTCTGTCTCAGCCCAGCTGCTACAGTTGGACGAGGAGCTGGAGTACGAGGTCTCTTACCTGAGCATCCCTTTGGGCAGGATCCGGATCGTTACGCAGGGTACAGAGTCCCTCGGTGATCGACCAGTTGTCAGGGCTGTGGCGTACATGGAGTCGTACCCCAGTATCCCCTTCTTGAGCCTGCGCTCGGAGTTCCGAAGCTGGTTGGACACTTCAGCTGCCTTCTCGTACCGCTTTGAGGGCTGGGCGAGGCAGGGCAATGAGGAGAAGCATGGGAAGGCAGAGTTTGACTACCGACGGCGCCTCATCTATGTAGAGGAGTGGGAGAACGGGCGGCAGGTTTTAGCCCGCACGTATCTGCTCCGAGCACGAATGAACGATGGGCTCTCGCTGCTGTTCGCGGCCCGGCGCTTCGTCTTCTCGGGTAAGAGCTATCGCTTTCCTACGGTTGTGGCAGGGGATACGGCGGCTACAGTCATCCACTTCGTAGGGCGCCGCGAGCCTGTGCGGATTTCGGCCCTGCCTCATCCAGTGCAGACGGTGTATTTTCGTGGCGTAGCGAACTGGACAGGCATCTATGGCTTGACTGGGGCGTTTGAAGGATGGTTCAGCGATGACGAGGCACGGGTACCGATCCGGGCGAAGATGCGGGTCTACCTTGGGAGCATCACCATAGAGCTCGTCCGCTGGAGGCGGCAGGGATGGCGGCCACCGGAGGTACACGTCGGAAAGGCTCAGTGACGCGCAGCCGTGCTATCATTGCGGGAATTGATGGTGGGGGGTCGCGGACACGTGTTGTGGCGACTGATGGAGAACGCAGAGCCACTCTTGAGGTCGGAACGGTCCGGATTAGTGCCGTTGGGATTGGGGAGGCCTGCGAGCGGCTAGTGAATGCCCTCAATGAGCTGCGGGAACAGCTCGACGTTGCCGGTTACGATGCCGTCGTTGCAGGTATCGCTGGGGTTTGGTTGCCGGAGGAGCAGCAACGAGTGGAGCAGGTCCTGCGATGGATGGCACGCGAACGACGGCTGCCGCTCGGCGAGCTGAAGGTCGTCAGTGATGCGGAGATCGCTGTCGAGGGGGCCTTCGGCGGGCAACCAGGGGTCGTGCTCATCGCTGGGACGGGCACGATTGCCATTGGGCGGACGGCTGAAGGTAACTTGGTCCGCTGTGGTGGGTGGGGGATTGAACTCGACGACGAAGGTAGCGGCGCCTGGATCGGGCGTGAGGGGCTAACGGCCATCGTTCGTGCCTTGGATGGCCGCGGACGCCCAACGCGACTGGCAGAGCGGTTAGCGCAGCTCTATCCCTCTATCCGCCTCGAGCAGCCGCGCACGATTGTAGCTGCCTACAACGAGCGTCTGTTCGATTACCCGACGCTGACTCCGTTGGTGATGTCCTGCGCCGAGGAGGGGGATGAGGTCTGCTACGGAATTCTGGAGCGAGCGGCTGACCATTTAGTGGAGCTACTCCTCCCTCTGCGACAAGCCTTCGCTGAGCGACCAATCTCGCTGGCTTTGCTCGGAGGGATGCTGGAGAACCATACGCTCCTGGCCCGGCTCTTCCGCGAGCGCTTCCAGCGGATAGCAGGGTACCGCCTTCAGCCTCCCCAGGGAACGCCGCTAGATGGTGCTCTAGCGATGGGACAGCGACTGCTGGAGGAGGAATGACCGAACCGCAGTTCCAGTGGGCAATAGTGCTTCCGTGGGAGGGGAAAGTCCCGAGGATAGCACCGACTGTTTGGTGTTTGGCTAGCCACAGGGGTATGCATCATCGGGGATGTCCACATCGGCGACCGTTCGTCGGTGTGGTTCAACACCGTCGTCCGTGGCGATGTCCACAGCATCTGGATTGGAGCTGAGACGAACATCCAGGACCTGTGCCTCCTGCATGTCACGCACGGTCGGTATCCACTTCGAATCGGGAACCGTGTTACCATCGGACATCGTGCTATCGTCCATGGTGCAGAAGTTGAGGACTGCTGCCTCATCGGCATGGGGGCCTGCGTCTTACTTAGATGGAGCGCGCATTGGGACGTACAGCATCGTAGCGGCGGGCTCCGTCGTCCGGGAACGGCAAGAGGTCCCGCCGGGGGTGCTGGTAGCGGGTGTCCTTGCTCGTGTCGTCCGGGAGCTGATGGAAGAGGAGCGGCATCGGATTGAGGAGTCTGCAGAGCACTACGTGGAGTGTGCCCGGCGGTACCGGGCATACTTCGCTGGAGTTGCGGGTGGTCATGTCCAACAGTCCTGAGGGAACCGAATGGTGTGGAACTGGAAGGTTTACCTGTTGGCTCTCCTACTCGTGGTGCCCGCGGCTGCCCGGGACCTCCCGCTGCGGGAATTGACGGAGGACCCGGAAGCTGTATGATGAGCAGTCGGTCTCTGTCGTGGGAACGATTGCAAAATACCGTGAACGGGTTTCCCGCGCTGGTAACCCGTACACGACGTTCCGCTTAGAAGAGGATGGGGGCCTCGGTCAATGTCTTCGCCTGGGGACATCTTCGCCTGGGGACATCAAGGCCTTCAGAACAGGCAGCGGGTACGGGTACGGGGCATTTACCGGCATGTCAAGCGTGTGCGGCAGTACACCTTCTACAACGAGATTGAGGCTTGGCAGATAGAGGTGCTAGACCGCAAGGGAGGACGGCTGCTTGAGGGTCTGCCGCAGATTAGGACCACTCAGTACCGGTACGTCAGCCCGGCAGCAAGTGTTAGCGGAGTTCGAGTGAGGGTGAGTGACTGGGCGCTGTAGCTGGTCCGGAGCTCGGAGAGCTCCAGTCGGCGCGCGACGAAGTCAAGCCGAATGTTGGGTGCAAGGTAGAGGCCGGCTCCAATCGCAGTAATCACCGTCGTTGCCCCAGGGATGTCTTGGGCGTACGGAGAGGTGATGCTGTTGTAGCTGGCGCGGAGAGTTAACGGCACGAGCGGCAGCATCCACTCCACGGCCGCTCCCCAGATGGTCTGTCCAACGAGCCGCTGCGAGATGACGTCGTTCAGAGCCAGCACTTCCCATGGGGCATCGGTGAACTCTAGCTGGGTGACGTCTGAGAATGCCACTCCGGCTGTAAAAGTGAGTCCGATGGAAGAGAGATGGAACGCGGTCGCTCCAGAGAAGACGAACGGCGTCCGGACATTGTAGGAGTTCTGTCCTTCCTCAGTGAGGGACCGACGGTCGCCGTTGTCGAAAGTCGCAGTTGCCCGCTGGGCAAAGCGTTCACGAACTTGGAAGAACGTGGGGAAGTGGACGACAGCGCCGGCACGCAGGGACTCTCCCACGCGTACTAGGAACCCAAGCCCTCCAGTGATGCCGGAGAGCTCTTGGGTGAGATTCTCGCGCAGCTCGAGGGCGTCGAAGTCAACGTTGGTAAAGCGGACCGTGTCCAGCCAGTTGTAGCGGTTGTGGATGTCTCTCTCACGGTAGTCGCGGCTATAGGAGAAGCGTCCGTACTTCAGGGCAACCGAGAATCCCAGGGAGACCCAGGGGGCTAACTCAAACCCTACGCCCCCTGCCAGCGAGTGTAGCCCGCCACTTTCTCGAACAAAGGCTTCCTGGAAGAGGCTGTCCTCTAAGGGGGTAAACATCCGCCCGTTGATGGTGTCGGCCAGATACAGGCGGAAAGCCCAGTTTTCTCTCGGACTACCGGTCTCTCTCGCCCAGGCAGCGATGATGCTACTGGTGGGGTTGAAGGCAGCATAGCGGAATGAAGTTTTGTAGTCGTTGTCCATTGCATAGGCCACGGCGATGCCGACTCGAGTTAAGCCCCAGCGGTCGACCATGGCTGCTCCCAGATGAGTCAAGGCGGTGGAGTTAGAGGTTGCAGAAGTTTTCTGTGCTAGGAAGTTCGACTCGGCAGCATTGTGCGAGAAGAAGAGCCCGCCGCTGATCTCAAACCCAGGCAGGAGGATCAACCCAGCAGGGTTGTAGTGGAGGGCGCCGATGTCGTCAGCGAGCGCTACGAAACCGATCCCAATACCACCAGCCCGAGGCGTAATGTAGCCATCCAGCCGTGCCATCCGGAGGGCATCCTCTACGAATTGCGCGGAGGCGATGGGGACAAGGCATAGGCCGTAGACGACAGCAAACCACCACATCGTTCAGCTCCCAATGTACACCGACATATGGAGACGCTGGCTATGACGCTGGCTATCAGGAAGTCTATTTTCCTGCGATGCGACCTAAGGCGTGTGGACTGTGCCAAGGAGACGGAGCGGTTCGACGTACTCAAGCCCGAAGGACTCTGCAACGCCCGGGTGCGTGATGACGCCATCAACGATGTTGAGCCCGGCTAGGAGCTCGGGATTCGTCCGCACAGCATCCTCCCAGCCCTTGTCGGCAAGTTCCACGATGTAGGGTAGAGTCGCATTCGTCAGGGCGATAGTGGAGGTGACGGGTACAGCCCCTGGCATGTTGGCGACGCAGTAGTGGACAATGCCGTCCACAACATAGATGGGATTGTCGTGGGTTGTGGGACGACAGGTTTCGACACAGCCCCCTTGGTCAACGGAGACGTCTACAATGACGCAGCCAGGCCTCATGTCGGCAAGCATCTCTCGGGTGATGAGCTTTGGCGCCTTTGCCCCTGGGATGAGCACGGCACCGATGACGAGGTCGGCCTCCCGGATCACCCGTCGGATGTTGGCAGGAGTGGAGACCATGGTGATGACGTTGCGCGGCATGACGTCGTCCAGGTAGCGCAGGCGGTAGAGGTTGGTATCCAAGATGATAACCCGAGCTCCCAGACCGGCAGCAATCTTCGCTGCGTTCGTCCCAACGACCCCCCCACCGAGGATGACCACCGTTGCCGGTTCGGTGCCGGGTACTCCGCCGAGTAGGATCCCACGGCCTCCCATCGTGCGTTCTAAGTACTTTGCTCCCTCCTGAGGTGCCATCCGCCCAGCAACTTCGCTCATTGGGATGAGGAGAGGAAGTGAGCCATCAGCACGCTGGACTGTCTCATAGGCGATGGCAACGCATCGGCTGCGCTGGACAGCACGGGTGAGCTCCTCCGAGGCAGCGAAATGGAAGTAGGTGAAGACGACCTGACCCGGTCGGAGCAGCTCGTACTCTGGCTCGATGGGTTCTTTGACCTTGACGACCATCTCCGCTTGAGCGTAAATCTCCTGTGGCGTCTCGACCAGGGTGGCGCCAGCGGCTTGGTACGCTTCGTCTGCAAAGCCACTGCCAATGCCGGCATTGCGTTCTACCAAGACCGTGTGCCCGTGCTGACGGAGGATCTCCACGCCAGAAGGAGTCAGCGCGACACGATTCTCCCCCGGCTTGATTTCACGTGGGACTCCGATGACCATGGACGCTTCTCCGTTACTGACAGCACTCTCGGCAAAATTACACCGCTGCTTATGAAGGCATAACGAAGGGGCAATCCGAATGAGCTCGTGCATGGGGGTGGTTTAGCGTATATTTGTGCTGTGGCCGCAGTGCTTGTTCCACAAGGGGATGTACTGATGCGGTGGCTGGGGGTTGGTGGCGGAGTGCTGGTATCTGTGCTTTTGCTTGGATGTGTGGAGGATAATCCGAGCCTAAATCCTACAATCACGGTCTCGGCAGTGCCCGTTCCGGAGGCAGCAGTAGCAATCGTCAACGAGTCTACAGTTAAGGTCCGCTGGAAGCCATCCCCATCGCAGGACCTACCGGCCTTTAGGAGCTACTACTTGGTCCTCGTGGAGATGGCTACTCAGAATATCGTCCGCCGGATTGAGGTATCGGAACGCAAGCCATCGTATGAGCTTGTCCTGGGAGGCCTCAAACGGGGAGTTCTCTACGGCTTAGACATTTGGGTGCGGTTTCGGGACAATACCTTGAGCTCAGCTCCTCGAACCGTTCTCTTTGCCCCAGCAGTCCAGTACACAGAGGTCCTAGGCCAACCTATCCGGCTCTACGAACAAGATGCCCCGCCCCAGCTCCCGAACGGGCTGAACTTCAACCAAAGTGGGCAGCCGGCACTTCTGCCGCGCCGAGCAGCGGCACAGTGGGACATCTGCTTTGAGATCGTAGATGGCCAGGCTCGTCTGGGGTGTGTCAAGAGCAGTATGGCTTACGTAGGGGATTCAGCCGAGTATGCCCAAGGCCGTAAGCCGTTGCTGCGGGGCATGGGGAGGAGAACGCTGGTTGGAAGCAATCTCGTTCAGGATGTGAGCGCATTGGATGAGGTCTGGGTCAGCTCGACGCTGGACACCGTAGCCGGGCGCTTAGACACTGTCATGCTCCAGATACCAGAGCAGCTCCCCTCAGGCAAGGGTGTCGCCTTCTTCCTGATGCGGGCCGATACAACGTGGGCCAAGGTGCTCATTAAGCCGGGCCCCGATGGCCGCCTCATCCAAGGGACGGCGCCCCAACGGTATGTAGAGCTGGCAATCTCTTACCAGACAGAGAAAGCCGTCCCTTCGGCCCTGACAGGTAGCCGTAGGTTCGTGCAACCAATCTCAAGACAGCAACCGACAAAGCGTGAGTGAGGCATATGTCGAACATCCAACCTGCTGACCTATGAAAGCCTTAGCAGTTCGTTTCGGTGGCATCACCTTGGTCCTTCTAACAATAGCGTTGCAGTGGTGGGGATGCGCGGAGGAAGAGATAGCAGAGAATCCCCCAGCACCACCGAGCAACCTACAGGCTCTCTCCGTCAACGATTCCACAGTTCGTCTAAAGTGGACTGCTTCACCTTCGGAGAGCTCGCCTGACTTCGGTTTCTACCACCTCTCCGTCTATGAGGACGCGACGAGCAGGTTGGTCGGGACTATCCGGCTAGGCACTCGGACGCCTGTAGACATCACCGGTCTGCGGACTGGGGTGATCTACCGCTTTGAGCTCCGCTCCTCCTGGAGAGATACGACTCGGAGCGATGCCCGAAGCACTACGGCGGCAGTCGTCCGCTGGTCCCCAGCGACTCGATACACGACGCTCCCCGATGGCAGCCCCATTCGGCTCTACGAGACAGCCTCTAGGTTCCCGAGTGGTCTGGACCTTGAAGGTCCCGACGGCAAGCCGCGGACCCTGACCGTAGCGCAGGGGAATGAGTGGGATCTATGCCTGGACACAAGGCCCGTTCAAGGGAGAGAGTCCTGGGATATCGGTTCTCCGGGAAAGAGCTCGTACGACATCACGAGCCCCCGTCGAACACTGATTGATACCCTCCGAATCAAGCAGCAGCGGTATCTCACGGTGGATAGTCTGAACCAAATCTTTGAGACGGAGGCGTTTGGGGGTGTTGGAATGGCGGAGGTTCTCTTCAACTTCAACAACCAGCGCCGAGGTTTCATCGTGGTCCTGCGGACTCAAGATGGAAACTGGGCCAAGGTCTTCGTGAAGGCTGATGCTCAGGGAAACGTCCTACAAGGGACCTCGCCCAACCGCTACGTCGAGCTGGAGGTCTCCTACCAGAAGACGCCGAATGTCCCGTACGCTCTCCCGCGAGCGTGGGAGCCTTCCGGTACTGATGGGTTCGTTCCGACAATCCACATTCGCACCCAGAAGAAGGAAGCGGTAGACTAAAGCTGCAGGAGGCGGCCCTCTGCCTTCATGAGGATTGTGTGAAGGGCTGTTTTCCTATTTTGGCTGTGTGGCAGGCGAAGGCGCTGTATTTTTGCAGGCTCTTTCAAGCACTTGAACTCCCGAGGAGTGGACTATGGCACTGCAACCTTCCGGTGGGATAACAAAGTCGGTGCGCCGGGATGAAGTAGAACGCCGGTGGTGGGTCGTCGACGCTGCGGGGCAGACGCTGGGGCGCTTGGCATCCCAGGTAGCCCGTTTGCTCCGCGGCAAGCACAAGCCGTACTTTACTCCTCACGTCGACTGTGGGGATTTCGTCATTGTCATCAACGCTGCCCAAGTGCGCGTGGAGGGCAAGCGGTGGAAGTACAAGGAGTACTTCCACTACACAGGCTACCCCGGCGGGGCACGCTTTGAGAAGTTCACCGACCTGCTCCGGCGGAAGCCGGAAAAGGTCATCGAGCATGCCGTGTGGGGAATGCTGCCCAAAGGACGGCTTGGAAGGCGAATCTTTCGGAAGCTGAAGGTCTACGCGGGTCCGGAACATCCCCATCAGGCACAGCAGCCGCAAGAGTATAAGCTCCCGTATCCGTGTGACTAGCGCTTGAGCGGAGATGTCACGGGTTATCCTAGCAACAGGACGTCGGAAGACAGCAGTCGCCCGGGTCGTTGTAACGCCGGGAAGCGGTGTCATCACCGTCAATGGTCGACCCTTCGAGGAGTATTTCCCCTTGGAAGCTCACCGCAAGGACATCCTCCTCCCGCTGGAGCTCACAAATACGCTCGGGCGGTTTGACATCCGAGCGAACGTGAGTGGTGGCGGCATCAGTGGGCAGAGCGGTGCTATCCGTTTGGGGATTGCTCGAGCCCTGGTGGAGGTCGATGAGGAATTCCGCAAAATCCTGCGGCCAGCCGGGCTCCTGACACGCGATCCCCGCATGGTCGAGCGGAAGAAGTACGGCCAGAAGAAGGCACGCAAGCGCTTCCAGTTCTCCAAGCGCTGAAGCAGATCAGGTGAGTCTAAGCTCTGGGAACCGATGGCGATCGTGACCGTCGAACAGCTCGTCCAAGTAGGAGCCCACTTTGGACATCTGACCCGACGCTGGAACCCAAAGATGCGCCCTTTCATCTTCGGCGAGCGCAATGGGATCCACGTCATCGATGTACGAAAGACGCAGGCGCTGCTGGAGATTGCCCGCTCGGCAGTAGTAGACATCGCAGCCCAAGGGAAGCTCGTTCTCTTCGTTGGGACGAAGCCACAGGCTCAGGAGATTATTCGCCGTGAGGCCGAGCGCTGTGGGATGCCGTATGTTACCCACCGGTGGCTTGGTGGGACGCTGACGAACTTCTCCACGATTCGTCAGAGCATCAGGCGCTTGGCAACGATCGACAAGTGGGAAGTTGACGGTACGCTGGAGCAGTTCACCAAGAAGGAGCGGCTGCAGCTCCTGCGTGAGCGTGATAAACTGCGGACGCTCTTCGGAGGCATTGAGCAGATGAACCGGCTACCGGGGATGCTGTACGTCGTAGACATCGTGCGGGAGCATATCGCCGTCAAGGAGGCCCGTATCCTCGGGATTCCGACGGTGGGCATCGTTGACACCAATGCCGATCCTGAAGCCGTTGACTACCCAATCCCAGCCAATGATGACTCGGTGGCGGCCGTGGAGCTGTTCACACGGATCATTGCTGACGCCGTCATAGAAGGCCGTCATGTGGCACGGCAACGAGGTAAGGACGTCGAGGCCCTGCTGGAGGAGCATGAGCAGAGGACAGGTACTGCTGTGCCACGCCGCCAGCTGAGTGAGACAGGGGCTCCTACGGCGAGTGAGAGTGGAGCAGAGTGAGGGAGAGCCAATGCCCGCGATTACGCCACAGCTCATCAAGGAACTGCGCGACAAGACAGGAGCCGGCTTTGCAGACTGTAAGAGTGCGCTCGAAGCTGCCCAGGGAGACCTCCAGGCAGCTATTGAACACCTACGGCAGCGGGGAGCAGTGCTGGCTGCTAAGAGGGCAGACCGAGTGGCACGCGAAGGGGTCGTACTGGCTGCAACGGCTCCAGACAGGAAGATTGCGGTGATCCTAGAGCTTAACTGCGAGACGGACTTCGTCGCTCGGAACGAAGAATTCCAGAGCTTTGCGCGGCAGATCCTGCAGACACTGCTGGAGCAGCAGCCTGCTTCGGAAGAAGAGCTCTGGAGTGCTGACATTGGCGGCAAAACGTTGGGGAATCTCCGCGACGAGATGGCCGCCAAGATCGGGGAAAAGCTCCAGCTACGGCGCTACGAACTGCTGCGGACGGACGGCTCTTTCGCAGCCTACATCCATGCCGGGAGTCGCTTGGCGAGTGTTGTGGAGGTCTCCGTTTCAGAGCCACCAGAGGAGCTTGAGCCGGTACTACGGGATTTGGCAATGCAGGTGGCTGCGATGCAGCCGGAGTATGTTCGGCGTGAAGACGTACCAGCGGAGGTTTACGAGCGGGAGGTAGAGCTCCATCGCCAGCAAGCACTCAGTGAGGGGAAGCCAGCTGAGATTGCCGAGCGGATAGCACGCGGCCGTGCAGAGAAGTTCTTTCAGGAACACTGCCTGCTGGAGCAGGCCTACATTCGGGATCCCAACCGGACGGTGGCTGATGTACTAGCAGAGGCCAGCCGTCAGCTTGGAGCCCCAGTGGTCGTGCATCGCTTCTGGCGATATGCCCTAGGGGAAATGGAGCATGGAGGACTCTAACGTCCCACGCTACCGGCGCGTGCTCCTCAAGCTTTCGGGGGAGGCCCTCATGGGGGAGCAGCGCTATGGGATAGACCCAGAGGCATTAGCACAGTTGGCGGAGGAGATTGTCAGCGTCTACCGTCTAGGGGTGCAGATCGCCATCGTCATTGGTGGGGGGAACATCTTCCGAGGCATCCAGGCTACCGCCCATGGGGTCGACAAGGTGGTGGGTGACTACATGGGGATGTTGGCAACGGTCATCAACGGTCTGGCGCTCCAGAGCGCCATAGAGGCTCGGGGTGTCCCAACACGGCTACAGACTGCCATCTCCATGGCGCAGATTGCAGAGCCCTTCATCCGACGGCGGGCCATTCGGCATCTCGAGAAGGGGCGTATCGTCATCTTCGCTGCAGGGACAGGGAACCCTTACTTCACAACGGACACTGCCGCTGCTCTTCGGGCAGCGGAGATCGGGGCAGAGGTCATTTTGAAGGGGACGCGCGTGGACGGTGTGTACGATGCCGACCCGGAAAAGGTCGTCACGGCTCGCCGTTACGACCGAATTAGCTCCCGCGAGGTGCTGGAGAAGGGGCTCCGTGTTATGGACCTAACGGCCATCACGCTCTGCCAAGAGAACCGGCTCCCCATCTTGGTGTTCAACGTCAACCAGAGGGGGAACCTGCTGCGCATCATGCGAGGGGAGCCGGTGGCGACAGTTGTCCATCATGACGAGGGGTAGGTCGGACTCTCCGTCGGTGTGCAATGCCGATACCGGATGTCCTGCAGCGTGCACGCGAGCATATGACGAAGACCGTGGAGCACTTCCAGCACCAGTTGGCACGTCTCCGGACCGGCCGGGCAACGCCAGCATTGATTGAGCACATCAGAGTAGACTACTATGGTGTCCCCACGCCACTGACGCAGGTTGGGACCATTTCGGTCCCGGAGCCGAGAATGCTGGTCATTCAACCGTGGGATCGCTCCTTGCTGAACGCCATAGAGAAGGCCATCCTGCAGTCCGACATCGGAGTTACCCCCACGAACGATGGTTCGGTCATCCGCATTGTCCTGCCGCCACTCAGTGAGGAGCGGCGTCGAGAGCTCGTCAAAGTATGCAAGAAGTACGCGGAGGAGGCCCGCATTGCGCTGCGGAACATTCGGCGGGACTACATGGAGGAACTGCGTCGCATAGAGAAGGAAGAGCGCCTCTCGGAGGATGAGCGGCGCCGAGGCGAGCAAGAGCTGCAGAAGCTGATGGACAAGTTCACCGAAGAGATCGAGCGCATTTTAGAGCGCAAGGAGAAGGAGATCCTGGAGGAGTGAGCTCCTCAAGCCACATCCAGTAGGCGGGCAGCTTCCCCGTAGCGCTCCGCTAGGGCAGAGCGGAGGGGGAGGTGCTCAGGGTGACGGAGGCCCGGATCGCGCTGGAGGAGCTCGGAGGCTGCACGGCGAGCTTCGGTGATGATAGGGCCGTCCGTGACTAAATCCGTGTGTTGGAACTCTGGGAGTCCCGCTTGACGGGTTCCGAGCAGATCACCAGGGCCGCGGAGCTTAAGATCTACTTCAGCGATCTGGAAGCCATCGGTGGTCCGTTCCATCGTGCGGAGCCGAATGATGGCGGCGAGGCGCTCGGTGGGTTCGTGGTCAGTGCGATGCCAGTGGTAGCGGAAGTGGTCACGGGTTGCCAGGAAGCAGTACGATTGCTCGTCCCCTCTTCCAACACGGCCGCGGAGCTGGTGGAGTTGTGCCAATCCAAAGCGCTCAGCGTTCTGAACGAGCATCACGGTAGCGTTCGGGACGTCAATCCCCACTTCAATGACTGTGGTGGCGACCAGGACTTGGTAGGCTCCTGCCGCAAAGGCTCGCATGACGTCTTCCTTCTCGTACCAGAAGAGCTGCCCGTGGAGGAGTCCGCACCGAAACTCAGGGAAGACCTCGTGCTGGAGATACTCGTAGTGTTCGGTTGCGGCCTTGAGCTGGAGCTTCTCCGAAGGCTCGATGAGGGGATAGACAATGTAGGCCTGGCGTCCCGCGCGCAGTTGCTGTCGGATGAAGTCGTAGACCTGCGGTAGCTGGCTCTCGAAGACTACTTTTGTAATGACTGGCTTGCGCCCAGGCGGAAGCTCGTCTAGGATGGAGACATCCAGGTCACCGTAAAGGGTCATCGAGAGCGTCCTTGGGATGGGAGTGGCCGACATCACGAGCACGTGAGGTGCAACGCCTTCGGTGCCGAGGGAGGAGCGGCTGAGCTCTCGTAGCCGTGCGCGTTGTAGGACCCCAAAGCGGTGCTGCTCGTCGATGACGATGAGTCCGGCGCGATGGTAGGTCACGGAGCTTTCAAAGAGAGCGTGGGTGCCAACGACGATGTGGGCTTCGCCTGTGGCAATCTGTTCCAGTACATCGCGCCGGAGCCGTTGGTTCTGCCCGCCGACGAGTTGAACGACCTTGATGTCCGAGCCTTCGAGCCAGCGGCGGATCGTGTGATAGTGCTGCTCGGCTAAGATCTCCGTCGGGGCCATGAGGATTGCCTGGTATCCGTTGTCCACGGCGACGAGCATCGTCAGCAGCGCGACGATAGTCTTCCCCGAGCCTACGTCCCCTTGGAGGAGTCGGTTCATCGGACGTCCGCTCGAGAGGTCGGCGGCGATTTCCCAGAGGACGCGGCGCTGTGCAGAGGTGAGCTTGAATGGGAGCCGGTCCAGGAGCCAGCGGGCGTGCACGCTCTTGGGGTTCATCACAAGGCCTTGCTCTCGATGGAGGCCGCGCCGACGGAGCGCCAGCAGGAGCTGCAGGAGGAACATCTCCTCAAACTTCATCCGTCGTCGGGCGCGCTGGAGCTCGGCTGCCGAAGCTGGGAAATGCAGTTGGCGGAGCGCCTCCAACAAGGGCGGGAGATCGTATGCGCGGCGGAGCCACTCGGGTAAGACCTCCTGCAGGTTCGGGGCTACCAGCTCCAACGCTGCTTCCACGAGCGCCCGGAGTCGAGACTGCGTGAGCCCTGCGCGTCGAAGCGCCTGCGTGAGGCGGTATTTGGGGAGGATACGCCCGAGGTTGTAGAGCTCCTCCTCGTCAGGCTCTATCGGCTCCAGCTCGGGGTGGTGGAAGGTCACGATCCCACGGCGGTCTATCGTAGGGCGTCCCGAGAGCACATAGTGGCGACCGGGCTGCACGAGCTGCTGGTAGTACTCCAGCCGGTTCCAGAAGATGACGGCGCCTGTGGTGCGACTGCTATCGCTGATGGTAGCGAGGAGCATCTTCCGGGTACCGCGGTACGTGTACTCGCGAAGGCTCTCAACGCGGACCAGAAGGGTCACTTCGGTGTAGAAGAGGAGCCGCTCGTCGGCAATTGAGGGAAGCTGCTCTTCGAAGAGGCGCTCCTGCTTCTGGAGGCTTAAGGCCAGCGAGCGGAGCGTCGTGGTCATCGTGCGGTCTACGTAAGCTCTCGGCAGGAAGAATACGAGGTCGCGCAAGCTGCGGACTCCAACAGTGGCGAGGGCAGCAGCCCGCTGCGGACCAACGCCTTTCAAGTACTGCAGCTCACCGTCGGTAGCTCGCGCCATGTTGTCGTCGGTAGCTGTCATGTTCCTCAAGCCCGCAGGTGCCGAGGAAAGAGACGTCCGCGAGTCTCTCAGCGGTGCATGGCTCAGGCATGCTTGCACTATATTTTTGCGGCGCTGGTATGAGGGGCCGAGAGATGGCAGAAGGGAATGGGGCGCCGATGCCCCAGCCACAAGGTTCGTATATAGGTCCACAGCCGAAGCAGCGAAGGAGGAGGCGTTGGCTGTTGCTGCCATTCTCCGTTGCTGAGGAGCTACCCCTAGGAGTCCAGTACGCTCTGGCTGAGCTGCCGGCGGAGGCCCAGGAGGTGTTCATGGAGGAGTACCGGCGGCGTGCTCGCTCAGTGGGCAAGGCTTGCTTAGCGTGGTTGGTGGCGTGCCATTACATCTACTTGCGGCGCTGGAGGTTGCAGATCCTCTTTTGGGCAACGTGGGCAGGAGCTGGGGTATGGTGGATTATCGACGCCTTCCGTATCCCGCGGCTGGTGGAGGAGCACAACCGCAATGCAGCGATGAATGCCCTGCGGGCAGTCCGCCTCATGGGATGGTAGAGGAGGCTAGGGGCAGTTCAAGAGCTTGAGGTTCTGCTGTGCCGTGGTTTCTGCCGGATTGCGCCGGAGAGCCTCTCGGTAAGCGCGGCAAGCGTTCGTGGCGTCGTTGAGCCCATGGTACGCCAAGCCCAGGAAGACCCAAGCCTTTGCAGAGAAGGGAGCTAGCCGAGTAGCTTCACGGGCAAGGCGCTGGAGGCGTGAGAAGTCTTTCGCTTCTAGCCAAGGAGCACAGAGCGAGGCGACGATGTCGTCAGCGCTCTGTTGGTCGTTGTGCTGCTGCGCATAACGGAGTGCACGCCATGTAGCCGCCTCGGCCTCGGAGTAGCGTCGCAAGGCCATGAGAGAGGCCACCAGGAGCCGATGAGTAAAGAGATTCGTGGAGTCCAGTCGTAGGCTCTCCGTCAGCGCTGGCAGAGCTGAATCGGGCTGGTTCGCTGCTAGGAAGGCAGTGCCAATGAGCGCGTAGACCCGAGGATTGAGAGTGTCAGGGCAGTGTTGGAGGCGTTGGCGGAAGATGGCGATTGCGTCGGCATACTGGCGGCGTCCGTAGAGGAGTGTGCCGAGCCGGAAGCTGAGAGCACACCGCTGAGGCTCGCGCTCTAGCGAGCCTCGGAAGTATTCGATGGCGGCTGCGGTGTCGCCAGTGAAGAGAGCGCTCACGCCGGCCCGTTCCCAGTCTGCAGCGTCTGCTGGCGCGGAGGGACTACGCAGGAGCTCGTCGTAGGCTCGGCGGGCCTCACTGTAGCGGTCCATTTCGAAAAAGCAGCGAGCTCTCAGCAGGAGTGCTCGGGGACGGGCAGTATCTAACTCTTGCGCTACGCGTTCCAGGTGAGGGAGGGCGCTGTCGCAGCAGCGGAGTTCTACCAGTGCCTGTGCCAAGAGCCATCGCCCGAGACTACCTGAGGGACGCAGTTGGACATAGCGGCTGAGGGCTTCGGCAGCACTCCTGTACTGGCGTGCGAAGAAGAACAGGCGGCCCTTCTCGTAGAAGGCACGAGCGTTCGTGGAGTCCTGCCGCGTCACAATGTCCCAGTTTAGGAGCGAGCGTCGGTAGTACTCGTTTGCTAACTCGCGGTCGTGTTCCCGTTGGGCCATGCGGAAGTAGACCTCGGCCAAGCGAATGCGAGCCTGGCTTTGGAGGGAGTCTATTTGCAGCGCTTGCTCGTAGTTCTGGCGTGCCAGCTCGTAGACTCGTTGGCGGTAGTAGAGGTCGCCAATGAAGGTGTAGAGGCGGGCGTCGGCACCAGCGAATTCGCGGGCTTGGAGCGCGACCTGTTCTGCCTTCTGAAGGGAATCTGCCTGCAGCAGGGCTCGTGCTAAGGCAAGTGCAATCTCTATGTCGCGTGGGTGCTGTTCCCGAGCTTTGCGGAGCAGAGGGATGGCCTCTGTGGGCTTCCCGAGTGCCGTTAGCGCAGAGCCGATGCGCGACACGACAGCAGGCTTTGCTGTTGCTTTCGGGATACGGTTGTAGAGCGAAAGAGCAGAGTCTGGGCGCTCCAGCTCCATCCAGATATCGCCGGCTAACAGGAGTGCGGCCTCATCCCCTCGGGAGACCAAGGGATGGAGGAGCTGGAGAGCTTCTTCCGGCTTGCCTTGGCGGAGTAATGTCCGGGCCTGTTCCAGTTGTGCTGTCACAGAAGCGGCGCAGCTAAGGAGAAGAGCCACAATCCACAGCACTCGCATGCCACTACTCCTCTGGAACCAGACGAATCCGAGCGAACGCAGGGACAATCCCACGCTGGAGGAAGTGACGTTGCACTTCGGCATCTGTGCCTAGGAACGTAGCTACTGTCCACGCCAGGTTCCGTAGGTCGTCTCGGAGATATGCGTAGATGGGGACCACGTAGGGGTACTTGCGCAGCAGGACGTACGACTGGTGGACGGGCTTCGGAGAGACGTACGCCCCGGCGCTGTCGACGAAGCCCAACTCTATTGCGCGAACACTGGTGAGATGAGCGGTCTGCGAAAGGTATCCTACCCCAATGCTCCATGGCACCGTTGCCACGTACGCCAGGACGGAGTCTGCTGTTGGCAGCAGCCGAAGGCGTCGCCGGGGATGGGTTCCGCCAAGAACCTGCTGGACCAGTTGGGCGTAGACGGACGAGGCCGTAGAGGGGCATACCAGCTCTGGCTCGCGCGGCCAATCTCGGAAATAGTCTCGAAACCCCTTTTCCGCCAGCAGAATGGCTCGAAGCTGGGCAACGTTGAGGGTGTCGAGGGGAACACTAGGATGGGCCAAGAAGACTAGGGCGTCCTCTGCGAGCTTGACCCGATGATGGGCCGGGACTCCATAGAGGCGCATCAGTGAGTCCTCGTCCGGTAGGTAATCGCGAGCTACCACGATGAGGCGGGCTGTTCGAGCCAGGAGCTGACGCATCGCTTCGCGAGCGCTCACGACGCGCAGCTGGACCTTAGCGTCGGGATAGAGACTGTCGAAGCGCTGGAGCGGGGCTTGGAGGAGTGGAGCAATGGCGTCATCACAGAGGAGTTCCACGCTCCCCCGTGTCGGGCTTTCCTCGTCCTGTGCCGGAGCGGGGCGTTGTGGGGTGCATGCACAGAGGATGATAGCAGCACAGAGCCATGTCCTATACGCGGCGGTCATCATTCTCCCGCTCCCACTGGCGAACTCGCCAACGGTACGAGGCCAGCCGGTAGACTCCGAAGAGAGCCATTACAACCCCGAACACCTGGATGAAAGGCTCGCTCTCCGGTGGTACTGGAACTCCACCGAAGGCAAGGAAGAGTCCGGCTACAATTAGCAAAGCTCGGGCGGCATAGTTGGCCGCGTGCCACCATTGGAGTGACTTCTGCGGTGGAGGCGAAGCGTTCACGCTCTCACCATTGGCCTACGGCACATGTAGTCCACGGCCCGCTCGCTACCCATGCCAGGTACATGGCTCAGCGCAGCCGGAAGTCGATGGGGATGCTGACCCAAACAGCAATCGGCTGGCCATTTTGAATAGCTGGGGTGAACGTCATGCTCATCACGGCCTTCACAGCAGCTTCAGTGAGGAGCTCGTTATCCGAGTGCTCTACGATGTAGCGCTTCGGCTTTCCGTCGGCTCCGACGAGGACCCGCACGTAAACCTTCCCTTGGATGCCGGCCCGGCGGGCAAGCTCAGGGTACTCCAAACGGCGTCGCAGTTCGTTGGGATCCAACGAGGGTTCACGCTCGACAGCAATGAACTCGTAGGGATCAGGCTCCTTCGGGACTTCCACTTGCGTGTTTTCCGGGATGACCTGAACCGTACCAGTTCCAGTCCCGGCTCCACCGAGATTATCAGCTGGGGAGCGCTTCAGCTCTTCTAATGTCGCGAAGCTCTGGACCTCTGGCGGAACGAGCACGTCTGGCACTGGGATCGGCACCCCGACACGCACCGCTGGTTGCTCAGCAGCGGCTACCTGTGTAGGGGGAGCCAGCTCTTGTGTCAGCGATGGAGGCGGGGGCAGTTCTGAGAGCCGAATCTTGACGACGGGAGCAGTGCGGGCTATCTGCGTCGTGCTTGGCAGTAGGATCTGGAGGGCAAGGTAGAGGAGCAGTAGTAGCGCAAACAGGCTAAGGGCGATACCAAAACCTACAAAGGTGTTTCGCCGGATCCAGCGGAGGAATTCCTGCGGCCAGAGGCGAATGCTCCAACCTTGACGAGAAGGGAGGATGACATCAGCCTGCGACATCATAGCTGCGCGATCTCTTGTTCATCCTGCTCGGTCATAGGAGCAATCGCAAAGCGCCGCTCGCGCCGGAGCCCTTCGCGAGAGAGCTGCTCAGCAATCTGAACCTCGGCTCGGTTGAGAGCGTCCAGTACCGTGATGACTACTCCATACGGCACGTTCGGCGACGCTTTCAAGACCGTGATGAGACGATTCTTCAGGCGGACGTTCTCTCGGACAGCCAGGGACTCTAGATCCTTCAGCGCGATTGGCTGAGGCGCTTCGTTACCGAGATTGTAGAAGACTTTGCCGTCAGCTCGGATACGGAGTGTGAGGAGCTCAGATTCTCGGACCTCCACCTGGGTGCGTTCTGGTGGGATGGTCATCTCCATGACTTGGGGGGTGATGAGGGTGGTGGTCAGCATGAAGAAGGTCAGCAGCAAGAACGCAATGTCCACTAGCGGCGTCATATCCAATCGGTATCGGAGGCGGCGCGTCTTCTTGCGGTGTCTGGTCCCACCGCGACGCTCGCGCTTCGCTTCTCCACCGAAGTCTGCAACGCCCATCCCCTACTCCTCAATCGTGCCAGGGTTTAGTGACGCTAACAGCGTGCCTTTTGTTTACATGGGTGGCTGTTCAGGAGGGCGACGGTCTGTGACGAAGTTGAAGACCGTTGCGCGGTTCTGCCGAAGGACTTCCATAAGGTCCTCCACCCACTTGTAGCGCACCCGACGGTCGGCATCGACTGCAAAGCGTGTCGTCGGTCGTACAATCCGAGTCCGCCGAATCAGTTCGTTGAGCTCTTCCAGATTCGCTTTGACCTGTCGAATGCGCTGTCCTTCAGAGGCTTGCCGGTAGGCCTCCAGGCCGCCGATCACTTGGAACCAGTCGGCCTCGTTGGTCATTTCGTAGTAGTACGAGGTATCTCCGGTGACGGTGTCGATTCCGATCTTGACGATGGCCAGATCTTTGTCTGGGAGGCGTGAGGTATCTGCTGTGGCTTGCGGGCGAACAATGGTGAAGCGCTGTTGCGCTTCGGCTTCGGACTTGAACTTGGCCGTTAGCATGAAGAACGTGAGCAGTAGGAATGTGATGTCGACCAGGGGGGTCATGTCCAGCACGAACCCAACCCGATGTTTCTTCAGCTTCGGCATGGTGTGGTCACTGCTTCAGTTGCAGTGTCAGCGTCTCCATCATGCTCAACGTCGCCTCATCAATCGTGTACACGAAGTTGTCCACCTTCGTGGTAAAGAAGTTGTAGGCGACAATGGAGATGATAGCTGCGGCCAAGCCTCCGGCAGTATTGTAGAGGGCTTCGGCAATACCAATGGAGAGCTGCTGGGCTGAAACTGCGCCGGTTAGACCTAATGCCATGAAGGCACGAATCATGCCGATCGTGGTCCCCAGCAGTCCTACGAGTGTTGAGATAGAGGCTATCGTGGAGAGGATGACCAGATTCTTCTCCAGGAGCGGTGTCTCCAAGTTCATCGCTTCATCAATTGCCCGCTGGACCTCGGCGAGCTTCCGCTCGGCATCTAAGTTAGAGTTCTGCGCTACTTGCTTGTAGCGCTGGAGACCTGCGCGGAGTACGTTCCCCAAGCTCCCTCCTTGTTCGTCGCAGAGCTGAATAGCCTCGTCAATTTTGCCCTCTTCCAGGAGTCTCTGGAAGTCGCGTAGGAACTCCGCCGGTGGCCGCTTGCCCCGAGCTTTGGCGATCGAGAAACGGCGCTCAAACACGAAAGTGATGGAGATGAGAGAGAGCGCTATCAGGACCGCTACCAAGGGACCGCCGGTGTAAACAGTCCCCAGAACGTTGCCCGGGATTGGCTCCTGGCGCCGTTCTCCGTCCTTGAAGTTGGCAGGGTTTCCCATGACGAAGTAGTAGAATGCGAACGAGATCAACAGTGCTAGCGTGATGACGACAACGTTGAAGAGGTTCTTCATTGGAGCACTCCCAACCACGCTGATAAGACTGCGTACACCATGCAAAAATACAGTGTCCTTCCAGGCTCTTCCGGCTTATGCAGTCGCTGTCAGGGATTGCTGATGGAGGAGCTCTTCTAGGCGCTGGATCGTTCGACGGACATCAGCAGCTGAGCGATGAAGTGCCTCTAGCTCGGTGTCACTCAGCTCTATCGTGACGATTTCCTCAACGCCAGCCCGCCCCAACTTGACTGGAACACCACAGACGACGTCGGAGAGTCCGTACTCGCCCTGCAGAGCAACGGCGCACGGGAGGATGCGCTTGCGGTCGTGGACTACGGCGTCTATCATCTCTACCACCGCCGCAGCCGGTGCGTAGTAGGCACTGCCTGTCTTCAGGTAGGCAACGATTTCTGCTCCCCCGTCGCGGGTTCGTTGGACGAGTGCTTCGATCCGCTCTGGTGGGAGGAGTTCTGTGATCGGGATTCCAGCAACTGTGGTGTATCGCACCAGCGGTACCATGCTGTCTCCGTGTCCGCCTAAGACGAAGGCAGAAACGTCCTGCACAGAGACCCCTAGCTCCATGGCAATGAAGGTGCGGAAGCGGGCTGTATCTAGCACTCCTGCCATTCCGATCACGCGCGTCCGAGGTAGCCCCGTGACCTTGAGCGTCAGGTAGGTCATGACATCGAGGGGGTTGGAGACGACGATGTAGAAAGCGTTTGGGGAGTAGGCATACGCCTGTTCGGCGCAGGACTTGACGATACCGGCATTCGTTGTCAGCAAGTCGTCCCGACTCATACCAGGTTTGCGCGGGACCCCAGCGGTGATGACGACGATGTCGGAGTTGGCGGTCTCTTCGTAAGAATTGGTCCCCACTATACGGCAATCGCGACCCAAGATCGGGAGTGATTCGTAGATGTCCAGTGCCTTCCCCTGAGGGATACCCTCAACGATGTCTACCAAGACCAGCTCGCGGGCTATCCCCATGATAGCGGCTATGTGGGCAGTCGTCGCCCCAACGTTCCCTGCCCCAATGATCGTCAGCTTCATTCGGCAGCCTCCATGGGTTGTGCCTCAGCTGTAGTAACGGGGCAGACGGAGACCTTGAGTCGCTGGCGGTCCTTGCGCTCAAAGCGGACGACTCCGTCGATGAGAGCGTAGAGCGTATAGTCCCGGCCCATTCCGACGTTCTGTCCGGGATGGAACTTCGTGCCTCGCTGGCGCACAAGGATATTGCCAGCACGGACGAACTGACCGCCGAAGCGCTTCACTCCGAGGTACTTTGGATTGGAATCTCGGCCATTGCGGGTTGAACCACCTGCTTTCTTGTGTGCCATGGTGCTATCCTGCTGTGGGACGTTCGTGTAGCTCGATGCCAACGATGCGAATTCGGGTGTAGGACTGTCGGTGCCCTTTGAGGCGTTTGTAGCCCTTTCGACGCTTCTTCTTGAAGACGAGCACCTTTCGGCCTTTGCCGTGCTCCAAGACTTCTGCGCGGACAATGCCCTCTATGTATGGGGTGCCTACGTGAACTCCTGAGGCGTCCTCGATGAGTAGGATGCGGTCAAAGTCCACCGTAGTGCCTACTTCTACGTGGAGGCGAGGGACGACGAGGATCTCGCCAACTCGTACTGGGAACTGCTGTGCTGCAATTTCGACGATAGCCTGCATAGGGATTGCGGCAAGGTCCAACCTACGGAGTGCGCAAAATTACGGCCCATCTATACTTCGATTTCCACAGGCGGTATTTGGTTTCGGTAATGCTGCTGGCGGATTTCCCGGACAAGAGCTTGGGTGAGCTGCTGGAACAGCTCTCGAATGCCGGAACCCGCTGGATGCACTACGGCAGGGATACCCTCATCGCAGGAACGCTGCAGAATGGGGTCCAGCGGGAGCTGTACTAGCAGTGGGACTCCGACTTCTGCAGCCAAGCGTTCTCCACCACCTTCTCCGAAGATGGATTCGCGATGCCCGCAGTTTGGGCACGTGAAGTAGCTCATGTTCTCCACCAGCCCAAGGACTGGAACGTTGACTCGACGGAACATCGCAACACTGCGCCGAACATCGGCCAACGAGAGCTCTTGGGGTGTTGTGACAACGACTGCTCCAGTCAGTGGTACCTTCTGGGCTAAGGTGAGCTGAATGTCACCCGTGCCGGGCGGCAGGTCGAAGACCAGGAAGTCGAGCTCACCCCATTCCATCTGCTCTACCAGGGTCGTGAAGTAGCCGGCCAAAAGGGGACCGCGGAGGATGGCAGCTTGGTCGCGTTGCATGACGAATCCCATAGAGGCGATGCGGACGCCGTAGCGCTCGTGCGGGATACCAATGACGCGGCCTCTGTCATCCTTGCGGGCACGGAGTGGCATGCCCTGCAATCCGAACAGTGTCGGTGCACTGGGTCCGTAGATATCGGCGTCTAAGAATCCTACGCTGGCGCCAGCTTGGGCTAGGGCGACAGCGAGATTGGCTGCAATCGTGGATTTCCCAACGCCGCCTTTGCCGGAGGCGACCGCAAGGCAATGTTTGACGTCCCGTAGGGCTGCTGGTCGGGCGTGCAGAGGCGGCTCTTTCTCCCGGACGAAAATGCGGACCTCTGCTCCCGGAAAGAGCTCTGCAGCGGCTGCCCGGCATGCAGCGTCGAGCTGTCGTGCAATCCAGTGCAGCGGCGGGATGAGCTCTAGGTAGAGCAACACTGCGTTCTCTTCCAGCCGTACCTCGTAGATGGCGTTGAGTTCCCCGAGCGGGACGCCGATATCGGGGTCATGAAGTTCAGCGATGCGACGTCGCAGCTCCTCAAGGCGAGAGTCCATGGGTGGATCTGTGTTCGTGGTAACACCGACATCAGACGTGGGGTAGGGGGCATTGGTGTCAGGTGTGCTGACGGACGAACAGATGGATGAAGAGGAAGATTTCTGCCGGAAGTAGCAGCAAGAGTCCAATCGCATCTCGACTCAGCCACGGGGTGAGCATCGGTGAAGGGAAGAGCAGGCGAACGACCGCACCGCTGAGGCTCCAGCCAAGGAGGAACATGAAGCCGACGAAGAGGGCCGCCAAGAGGCCTTCTGTGAGGCCACGCTGCTGCCATCGCTTCGTGAAGGCGTAGAGTGCGGCTACGACGTGGAGGTACAGTACGAGCAGCTCTACCATTTTCTCTAAATTGCGCTTCGGTCCGACACACCGGGATGGCGAAATTATGCGCGATGCCCAGGAGTTCCGAGTCGCGTTGATTACAACACCATCGCTGGACAATGCGCGGCAGTTGGCTCACACCTTGGTCAGCGAGCATCTTGCAGCTTGCTGCAACGTCATCCCCACCGTCTACTCTTACTTCAGCTGGAAGGACGCGCTCCACGAGGCTCAAGAGGCGCTCATCGTGGTGAAGACCCGTCAAGACCGCTTAGAGGCTCTCCAGCGGCGGGTTGAGGAGCTCCATCCATACGATGTTCCTGAAATCATCGTGCTGCCGCTGGAAAAGTCAGCAGAGCCATACCTGCAATGGCTTCACGAAGTGCTCAAACCCGAGTAGAGGGGCGGCCGCTCTACCGCGCGATCCGAGAATGGCGTGAAGACGAACGTCCCCGCGAGCGTCTGCTCCGTCCGGTACGGGGCAAGTGTACTAGCCGATGCAGAGCTGTTAGCGATCCTCATTGGCTCAGGGACGCAGGGCTTTTCGGCGCTGGATGTTGCCCGAGCACTGCTCCAGCGCTTCGGGAGCTTGACAGAGTTGGCTGCGCGCGATGTCAGCGAGCTACGCGCGATTCGCGGCATGGGGATGGTCCGTGCCGTGACTTTGGCGGCGGCCTTCGAGTTAGCACGGCGCCTGCAGGCTGAGCCTTTCACTAGCCGCAAGATTATTCGCTCACCGGCGGATGTAGCGCAGATGTTCATCCCGCGGTTGCGGGGGGCACGGACCGAGTCGTTCCGGGTACTCCTCCTCAATGCCGCTAACCAGATGGTCCGAGAAGTCGTCGTGAGCGAGGGGACGCTGACGGCGAGTCTGGTACATCCCCGCGAGGTCTTTCGGTTAGCCATTACGGAGAGTGCCGCGGCAGTCATCCTCCTCCACAATCACCCCTCGGGTAACACTGAGCCCTCTTCAGAGGATATCGCGCTGACGCGCCAGCTCGTCCAAGCTGGCTCTATCGTGGGGATCCCTGTGCTGGACCACGTCATCATCGCCGGCGAGACATACGTGAGCCTCCGTGAGCGAGGGGTGTTCTGAAGGTCAAGCGCCCTGTCGGTGGACGAGCCACGTATTCGCCTGCGCGGTGGGTAGGATGAGGATGTCTGCGATGACGACGTGCGGGGGGCGGGTGGCACAGAAGAGCACGACTTCAGCAACATCCTCAGCCCTCAGCGGCTGCAGGCCTTCGTAGACTTTCCGTGCCCGCTCGAGGTCTCCTCGGAAGCGTACGATGGAGAACTCCGTCTCCACCAAGCCAGGGTCTATGTTGACCACTCGGATGTTTGTGCCGTTGAGGTCAACCCGCATAGCCTCAGAGAGGGCACGCACGGCATGCTTGGTGGCGCAGTAGACGTTGCCATTTGGGTAGACTTCGCGACCGGCGATGGAGGCGATGTTGATGATCATCCCCTCGCGCCGGGCGACCATGCCAGGGAGGACTTCTCGGGTGACGGTGAGAAGGCCTTTCAGGTTCGTGTCGACCATCTCGTCCCAATCCTCGTAGGAGCCTTCGTGGATGGGGGCTAAGCCACGTGCCAGCCCAGCGTTGTTGATGAGGATGTCGATCGTTGCCCATTCACGAGGTAAGGCCGCGAGTGTAGCGCGGACAGCCGCTCGGTCACGGACGTCGCAGATGAGGAGCTGAATGTCGCTGCCGAAACGCTGACGGAGTGTCTCAGCCAAGCTCTCCAGCCGTTCCCTACGGCGCGCCAGCAGTAAGAGGCGTGCTCCAGCCTCTGCGAACTTCTCTGCGCAGGCGGCTCCGATGCCGCTGGAAGCCCCAGTGATGAGCACTGTCTTGCCCTGCAGCATCGTCTGTGGGACTTCGTTGGACAGACGCGTCCACGTGACGAATACCAGCAATGGACTCGCGTAAGGCTCCTCCGCTCCGACGGGAGCTTCCAAGTCCCTCGTTCCCATCCCTCCAAGAGCTGCCAGCGCCAGCAGGATGGCGCTGCTACGTGCTGCACGATGATTCGACCGACATCGTAGCATGCCAGTTGCTCTTCCCAGTTGGAAGCGTTCACGCCCGACGGCCCGGCTTAGCGCATCTGACTCTGCGAAGCCTGCTCCGTGGTACTCAGCGTCTGCCTGCCGAGGTCTTCCACGAGCAGCTTGAGGCACTCGGGGCCAGCGTGGGGATCAATGTTGGGCTGGAGTGGAGTAGTCTCAGCTGCACCTGTCTCCGCTCCATCTGGCCGAGGGTGTCGGAGCTTGTGGAACAGATGCTCGTAGAGCCTGCACTGAGCCCGGAGGAGATACTGCGAGAGCGCCAGCGGCAGATCGCTGCTCTGCTTGAATGGTGCCAGGACCCGGAGGCGCTGGCGCAGTACGCACTGTTTCGGCTTTGGGCTCCACGGCATCCATACAGTGTGCCGACTCTCGGACTGCTTCCTGCGCTTCAGCAACTCACCCCAGAAAGGGTGCGAGAATGGTTCGCGACAGTATTCCAGCGGGCAACCCCTCGGCTCCTTCTCTTAGGCGGAGCGGTAACGGAGGAGGAAGCCGTTCGCTGGTTGGAACGATTGAGTGGTGCTCTCCCGCTCGGTAACTGCGCTCCAGATTCAGTGCCATCTCCACAGTGGCGGGGTGGGGTCGTTGGAGTCATTGACAAAGAAGCTGCCGTTCAAGGAGCACTGGTACTTGGACTCCCAGCGCCGCAACTGACGGCGCCCGACTACGTCGCTGCGTATGCAGTGACGATGGCTCTTGGAGGGCACTTCCTCTCGCGCCTCAACCGCCGGCTGCGGGAGCGCGACGGACTGACATATGGAGTCTCGGCTTCGCTCCACTCGTTCCGGCAATGTGGGCTGGCGGTCATCGAAGGAGCTTTTGCGCTGGAGCAGATCGGGCGGGCATGTGGGCGTATCAGGGAGGAACTCGACCAGCTTCAGCATGCACCCATACCGCTGGGCGAGCTGCAGCGAGTGGTTCGTGTCGTCTATGGTGCGGTCCTGCGGCAGCTCGCCACCCTCCACGGAGCGCTTGGGCTTTACGCTAAGTTTCTCGTCCAAGGCCTCTCTCCAAGCTTTCCGCAGGAGTTCCTCGAACGGCTTCGCTCTCTACAGCCAGAGGAGCTCCTACCGGTGCAGCGGCAGTACTTCAACCCACGGCATGCCATCATTGCGGCCTCGGGCAGGAGTGAGCAGCTTGCGAAGCAGCTTGCGGATTTCGGTGAGGTCCATTTCGTCCTCTCGGCGTGCGCAGAGCGGGAGGCAGTAGCTTAAGGAGCTGCCAGCATCTCTTCGATGCAAGCAGCAACACTGCGAGCCAGGGCCCCCAGGGCATAGCCTCCTTCTAAGACTGCCACGTAGCGCCCGAGGGCGTATTCGGACGCCCATTGAAGGGTCTGGCGGCACATCCATCGGAAGCTCTCCTCTGTGAGGCGTTGCGATGCCAAGGGGTCATCTCGATGGGCGTCGAAGCCGGCGGAGATCAAGAGCAGTTCTGGCTGGAAGGCAGTGACGGCTGGGGCAACATGTGTCTGAAAGGCATTGCGATACTCCTCGTCGCCGCTTCCGGGTGGGAGTGGAATGTTGAGCGTATACCCTTCGCCGGCACCACGTCCTCGCTCTTCGGCGCGCCCTGTGCCAGGATAGAGCGGGTGCTGGTGGAGGCTGATGTAGTACACTGTCGGGTCCTCCTCGAAGACGTGCTGTGTCCCGTTGCCGTGGTGGACATCCCAATCCAAGATGAGCACGCGACGGACACCGTAGCGAACTTGAGCATACCGAGCGGCAATCGCGACGTTGTTGAAGATGCAGAAGCCCATCGCTACATTCCGCTCAGCGTGGTGCCCTGGGGGACGGACAGCGCAGAATGCATTGCGACAGCGTCCGGTGAAAACCGCGTCAATGGCCTCTAGGACCCCACCGACGGCGAGGCAAGCGGTTTCATAAGAGTAGGGGGAGAGTGCCGTATCGGGGTCCAGCCACACAATCCCTTGACATGGCACACTCCGTTGTATGAATCGGACGTACTCCCGCGGGTGGACGAGGCAGAGCTCTTCTTCCATTGCTCTACGCGGCTGTAAGTGGCATAAGCGGGACCAGAGCGAGCGCTGCTGCAGTTCCTGCCAAATGGCTCGAAGCCGCTCCGGCCGTTCTGGATGTCCGGCACCGGTGTCGTGTGCCAAATAGCGCTCATCGGTCACAAAGCCTGTCATGGAAAGCACGGGACAGTTGTTGTACGTCTGTATGCCTGCCCTATGACGAAGGGACCGCTGACGATGCGTATGCTCGTGTTTGCCCTCTCCGGCATTGGCGATGCACTCATGTTCACCCCGGCGCTGAGGCTATTTCGGCAGCACTTTTTGGAGGCAGAGGTGGATGTCGTGGCGATGTTCACTGGGGTACGAGAGCTCTATGAGCGCAACCCCGATACCAACCGGGTCTACTTCTGGGACTTCTTGCAGGAGCCCCTCTGGCGGTCGCTTGGCTTCCTCCGGAAGCTGCGGCAGCAGCGCTACGACATCGCCCTCTCGGTGTATCCTTCCAACCGCTGGGAGTACAACTTGCTGACGTGGCTGACGGGAGCTCCAATCCGGGTCGGGCACACGTACAACCACCAGAATTTCCGTCAGCTCAACTGGCTGAAGAACCGGACCGTCCGGGAGGATGATCGTCTCCACAACGTCGAGGAGAACGTTCGTTTGGTCCAGCTCCTTGGGGTGCCGATTCCGCCGGAATTGCCCTCTCTGCAGCTATTCTTCTGGGAACAAGACCTCCGGGCAGCGGAGGAGTGGCTTCAGCGGGAAGGTATCCCTGAGGCGGCATACTGCGTCGGCTTCCATGCAGGATCAGCAGTGTTCAAGAACCATGTCCGGCGCCGGTGGGCGCCAGAGCGGTTTGCGGCACTGGCTACACGGCTGATTCGGGAGTGGGATGCATGGGTACTGCTGTTCGGTGCAGGTGATGAGGTGCAGCTCAACGAGTACATTCGGGCCTACGTTGAGGTGCCAGACCGGTGTCGGGTAGTGCGCTCCCCTTCATTGATGGTCTCCGCTGCCATCATGCGGCGCTGTCGGATGTTCGTGAGCAATGACTCGGCACTCATGCATGTTGCTGCAGCCCTACGACTCCCCACAGTGGCCATCTTCGCGTACACGAATCCCGCCTATGTTCGGCCGTGGAAGACGCAGCATATCCTCGTACGTCGCGACCTACCCTGTAGCCCGTGCTTCTACTACTCGCCGCGGCCAGCTCAATGCCACTGGAAGGGGGAGGAAGCCTTCAAGTGCATTCGGGAGATCACGGTCCAGGAGGTCTGGTCAGCGTGTCAGGAACTGCGGTCTAGCACAGAGACGGTCAGCAGTGTCGGCAGTTTCACGGAACTCCGTGGAGGGGCAGCGTAATTTTGCACACGGTTTCGGTACTACCCGACGACTATGAGCATGAACCTACCCGAGCGTGAGCGCATCATCCCCGTGCTAGTGGAGGACGAGGTGCGGGATGCATATCTGGACTACGCGATGTCGGTTATTGTCTCCCGCGCCTTGCCCGATGTGCGCGATGGCCTCAAGCCTGTCCAGCGCCGCATCCTCTACGCGATGCTGGAGTTGGGACTCCTGCCGAACCGACCTTACAAGAAGTCGGCTCGAATCGTGGGGGAAGTGTTAGGCAAGTACCACCCCCATGGCGACGCTCCGGTCTACGAAGCGATGGTGCGGATGGCGCAGCCTTGGAGTATGCGCTATCCACTGGTAGATGGCCAAGGGAACTTTGGCTCGATTGACGGAGATAGTCCCGCAGCGATGCGCTATACCGAGGCGCGGCTTGCTCCTCTGGCGCTGGAAGCACTGCGGGACATTGAGAAGAACACCGTGGACTTCCGCCCGAACTTCGACGAGACCCTCCAAGAACCTGTCGTCCTGCCGACAGTAGCGCCTCTTCTTCTCCTCAACGGCGCTAGTGGAATTGCCGTTGGGATGGCGACGAGCATCCCACCGCATAACCTCAACGAGGTCGTTGCTGCCCTCTTGGCGCTTCTGGAAAACCCAGAGCTTGGCGATGATGAGCTGATGCAGTACATCATCGCCCCGGACTTTCCGACGGGGGGCATCATCTACGGCTACGACGGCGTCCGCGAGGCATATCGGACTGGCAAAGGCAGGATTACCGTCCGTGGTCGAGCAACTATTGAGACACTGCGGAACGGCCGAGAGGCGATCGTCATCACCGAGCTACCCTTCCAAGTCAGCAAGGCAGCCCTCCTGGAGCGGATCGCCCATCTGGTGCGCACAAAGGTCATCGACGGCATTGCCGACATCCGAGATGAGTCGGACCGGGAGGGGATGCGGATTGTCATCGAGGTACGCCGTGATGCCGTGCCGATGGTCGTGCTCAACAACCTCTACAAGCACACGCCGCTGCAGAGCACCTTCTCCATCATCATGTTGGCACTCGTCGGAGGCCGTCCACGAGTGCTGACGCTGCGGGAGCTCCTCCAACACTTCCTGCTCCACCGCCATGAGGTCGTACAACGCCGGAGCCGCTTCGAGCTACAGGGAGCAGAACGCCGTGCCCACATCGTGGAGGGGCTACTGGCAGCGCTCGACCAGTTAGACGCCGTCATCGAGACTATCCGCTCTTCGCCTGATCCGCCGACAGCATCCCAGCAACTCCAGGAACGTTTTGGGCTCACGGCCGAGCAGGCGCGGGCTATCCTCGACATGCGCCTCCAGCGCCTGACGGGGTTGGAGCGCTCAGCTCTCCAGGAGGAGTATCGCGAGCTACTGCAGACGATTGAGCGATTGCGCTCTATTCTGGCTAGCGAAGAGCTGCAGCGGCAGGTGATTGCAGAGGA
This sequence comes from Candidatus Kapaibacterium sp., assembly GCA_025059875.1. Lineage (NCBI taxonomy): Bacteria > Pseudomonadati > Bacteroidota > Eximiradiia > Eximiradiales > Kapaibacteriaceae (SeqCode) > Kapaibacterium (SeqCode) > Kapaibacterium sp. (SeqCode). Next base: position 3,373 of record JANXCT010000006.1, on the reverse strand, counting down.
GCTTCGTGAGCTAGTCCGTCGTTACGGCGATGAACGGCGCACACGTATCGTGTACGAAGCCCGGGAGTTTACCGCCGAGGATATCATCGCTGATGAAGAGGTGATTGTCACCATCACTCATCAGGGCTTCATCAAGCGGACTCCTGCGGATGCTTACCGCCGGCAGGCAAAAGGGGGACGGGGGCTGAGTGGTGCTGCTCCGCAGGAGGACGACTTCGTAGAGCACGTGCTCTACGCAACGGCCCATGCCGACGTGCTCTTCTTCACCAATCGCGGTCGCTGCTACCGGGTTAAGGTTTACGATCTCCCCGAAGGTGGTCGTACGGCGCGCGGGCGCTCGCTGGCAAACCTGATTGCGAAGAGTGCTGATGAGCGGGTGACGGCTTACGTCGTCGTCCGACGCTGGGATGTGGCTGACTACATCTTCATGGTGACCCGCCGAGGAGTCGTCAAGCGGATTGCCGTAGAAGAGCTGCGCCACGTCCGTGCCTCTGGCATCTTCGTCCTCTCGCTTACTCCTGGAGATGAGCTTGTGTCGGCACACCTGACGGATGGGAGCTACCACGTTGTCATTGCGACGGCCAATGGGTTAGCCTGCCGCTTCCAGGAAGAGGAGGTGCGTCCGATGGGGAGAACAGCGGTGGGTGTCCGGGGGGTCACATTGGACCCAGATGATTACGTCGTCGGGGCGGCAGTCGTTGCAACGACGGAACAGCATCTCCTCATCGTCGGCCAGCAGGGCTACGGGAAACGGACTCCAGTAGGCGACTTTCGACTCACCCGGCGCGGGGCGAAGGGCGTCATCTGTATGAACGTGACTCCGAAGACGGGTAAAGTCGTTGCGATCCGAGCTGTTCGCGACGAAGATGATATCGTAGTGATGACAGCGCGAGGGGTTCTCATCCGGCAGCCAGTCCGTGGCATCCCTGTTTTGGGACGGAACACCCAGGGTGTCCGACTCATCCGACTGGAGCCAGGCGATACTATCGCTGATGTCGCCGTCGTCCCTCACGAGGAAGAAGTGCCAACAAACGGGTGTTTGCAAATCAAGCAAAGTGACCTATAGCTGGGGGATCAGGGAAGACGTTTTTGCTATATTTGCAGCCAGCTCTCTATTCGACAACCAGTCCAACAATCTGATGCAAGTACCGATGACAACGCATTCCCACTACGGTATTGCAGTTGCCGCTGCTATGCTGTTCGCTGCCGGGTCCTTCGCCCAGACCTTTTACGATGTCACCGGCGGGCCTGGTAGTACGCAAGGGTGGTATCAGTACGACTACGCCAACCCCTACCACGACTACTGGTGGACTGGTCGGAGCCAGTACTTGATTCGTGCCTCTGAGATGCAGGCTGCTGGCATGCCAGGTGGGCAAATTGTCGCGCTGGGAGTACAGGTAGGAGCATACCATGCCGGCATAGCCCCACCGCCCCGGCGCTATCGGATTTGGATCAAACAGACGACAGCAACTGCTATAACGACAACGGACAATGACCGGAGCACCTTTACACTCGTCTACGACGTGGACAATTTTGTTCCTCAGCAGAATGCATGGAACATCCACACCTTCAGCACCCCCTTCCTCTGGGATGGGCAGTCCAATCTGCTCATCGAGATTTGCAGTTACCGGACGGGTTGGACGTATAACTTCCCCCAATACTGGGGTACGACTGTGCCGAATGTGCTGTATCCGCATGCGTATTACATTAGCGACGGTCAAGACTACTGCGTCAACCTCTTCTCTGGATGGGCAAGCTATACATGGCGGCCTGTCTTCCGGTTCGGGGTACTGAGCGGTATCATTGAATCCTTCCCAGACGATGTTGACCCACGCCGCATTCTGCGAGCCGGTGAAGTCTACGCGGGGCAGAACCCACAGCGCCCAAAGCCATCTCTGACGTACCGTGCGGTGGGCAGCATTGCCCTGACCTATCGGATCGTTGGGCCGCTGCCATCTCAGAACTCAGTCTACATTGCGACCGAAGGGGGGAACCCAAATGATACGATCATCAATCTGAGCCACCCCACCAGTGGGACGTACACGTACACAATGGGTAGTGCGAAAGGCCCATATGCGGGGAGTGGAGGTGCGTTGGATCTCACGAATGCCGTCGGCGGTACATACCGCCTAATTGCTAGCTACAGCATGCCAGGATATACCCAGGAGTGGGTCAAAGACTTCATCGTCGCCTTCCCGAACGATTTAGCGGTAGTCGAGATCTTGGATCCGCAGAGCAACGCTCCCCCGCGGCGGATGAAGTATCCGATGGGCATTTCTATCCCCGTTTCTGCTCGTTTTCAAAACGTTGGGCTCAACACCATTACAGCGTTCCGTGCAGTAGCGCAAATCTGGCGCCTGCCAGACAATACCCGGATCTATGCAGACACGGTAGAGTGGACAGGTACGTTGCCGAGTGCAGAGAGAGTGACAATTAACTTTGCTCGCTTCACACAGACGACGCAGCCAGGTCTCTACCGGCTCCGAGTCTGCGGTACCTTACTGGGTGTCAACGATGACCAACCCGGCAACAACTGCTTACCAACTACCGGAGACTACATCTTTGAGGTTGCCTACGATTTTGAGGTAGAGGCAACGCGGGTAGTCTATCCTACCTCTGCGACCGTCCTCTATGCAGGTCGCCCCTTCACGCCGATTGGAGCCTTTACCAACAATGGAGTCGGAGACGTAACGAATGTCCAAGTCCGGATGGTCATCACACGCCTCTCACCGCTGCCTGTTCAGGATGTCTATGTAGCAGATACAGTCGTGCCAGATTTGCCGATCGGCAGCACAATCCCGATGAACTTCCGGTACTTCGTCCCACCACAGCAGGGGACCTATCGGGCATGCATCTATGTTACCGACACTCGTGACCAGCTAACGACGAACAATGTCTCGTGCACTGAGTTCAATGTGCAAGGCCCCTTATCGGGGACGTACACCATCGGAACACTCTTCGCTGGCAGTCCCCGAAACTTCAACACGATTGCGGAGGCCGTTGATGCGCTCTACACCCGCGGGGTAGGGGGTCCTGTCGTCTTCGAGTTGACAGATGCCATCTACGAGGTGGGTGATATTAACTCTGGACAGCCAGCAATAGACCTCAGTGGGCGTATCATTGGCGTCAATGCCCAGAATACGGTGACTTTCCGTGCCTATGGGCAGCGGGCACTGCAGCGTGGTAGTGTCACTATTCGGCTCAAAAGTGCTTCCGGAGTTGGGGTGTACATGGCACAATCTACGACCCCCTCTAACTTCAATGCCGTCTACTATGTGACTCGGGACCCGAAGGATGCCAACTTTTCTGGGTACATCATTTTTGACGGTGGTTCGCAGAAGTCGTTGAAGTTTGAGTTAGAGGCGCCGGTGAC
>JANXCT010000005.1 GCA_025059875.1 Candidatus Kapaibacterium sp. | reverse complement strand
CAACAAGATCTCGCCCCGGTACATTCTGGAAAAGGCGATGGGGACCGAAAACCGGAGAAAGCCGTGGACGACCTCTACGAGGCGTTTCTACGGTATTCGAACCTGCCCATGTTGGAGAGCAAGCAGGTGCTGCTCAACGCCATTGCGCAGGGCGTGCGGGAGAAGGTCTTTGGAGTACGGATCGGTGACCGCACCTTCTTCGGAGAGAACGTCTTATCACAGCTCGGAGCGGGTGCGATCGTCGTGCGTGAGCCGGAACTCCCGCCTGAATCGCCATCAGGAACGGGAGGGGGAACCACCACCCTGGAGCGTCCAACGCAGGGCACTCAAGAAGATGGCTCCCCTAGGCCTGGCCCCAGCACACCAGTAATTCGCGAGTACAAGCTGGAAGTCGTCGTCCCTTGGGACAGACTCTACGACTTCGTTAGCGGCGTGATAAGGCCCCCTGCGCCTAGACGGTGCCGAGATCACCCTGCAGATCCACATGGAGGCTCAAAGCCAAAACGGGATTAAGCAGATGACCCTTGAGCACAAGGTGCGGGAGACGCTCCGGCAGATCGGAGCGAAGATTGTGACAGAGGAAACCGTAGAACGCCTGCAAAGCACAGGATGAGGGAAGGAGCATCGCGTTTTCCTTTCCAGCCGGGGAGTACTACGGTGGCATCGCGGTGTGGTGATGGAGTCAGGTGAGCTTTCCGTACAAGGTGCTGGCATCTTTATGCACTCATCGCAGGTTTGCGATACGTGGCTGCGACATCCCTGCACATCCTTCATCGCGATGCTATTTCTGCAAGGATGATTCGGCATTGGCTCCATACGCAAGTGCAGCGGGCACTTACAGAGGTACCGGCCGTGTGTCTGGTCGGACTGCGGCAGGCGTGGAAGACACGCTGGCGCTCGCCATTGCTGCAGAACGGGAGTCGGTGTACCTTGAACTTGGAATCGCCGCAGGACAGAGCAAAGCTGCAGGACGCAGAAGCCTACCTAGAGCGGCACCGGGACAAGCTGGTCATCTTGGACGAGCTCTACCGCATGCCGGAGTTGTTGCCGCTGCTGCGCAGTCCGATTGACCGAGGGCGGCGGGCCGGGCAGCCCATGGGACAGTACCTGCTCTTGGGCTCGGCATCCCTCGGGCTCTTGCGCCACGTGGGAGAAGCTCTGATGGGCCGAGCCGTATCCTAGAGCTGACTCCGTCGTGTTGGAGCTGCACGGAGCGCCATAGAGCAGCTCTGGCCACGAGGTGGCTTCCCTGAAAGCCTACTGGCAGCCAACGATGGACAGAGCTTCCGCTGGCGGTACGACCTCCTCCGGGCCTACCTAGAGCGTGAGTTCCCGCTCTTCACCTCCGCACGGCTGTCAGTAGAGACACTCTGGCGCCTCTGGACGACGCTCGCACATCGGCAGGGGGCGCCGTACAACGCAGCCAAGCTTGCCCGAAGTCTGGGATTGGACGCGCGGACCGTCAACCGGTATGTGGATACGTTCGTAGACCTCTTCCTGCTGCGTCGGCTACAACCGTGGTACGAGGGCGTCGGCAAGCCCCTGGTCAAGGCTCCTCGGCTCTATCTACGGGACAGTGGGCCGCTCCATGCGCTCTTGGGAATCCGTTCGTTGGAGGACTTGCTGGCACACCCGATCGCTGGTGCGAGCTGGGAGGGATGGGTGATAGAGAACATCGCTGCCAGCGCGCCCGAGGGAACGGAGCTCTACTTCTACCGCACGAGCGCTGGAGCAGAGATTGATCTGTTGCTCCTCCTCCCCACCGGGACGCGCTGGGCTGTGGAGATCAAACGGAGCCCTGCACCGCATCCCTTGTGGGGATTCCACCTGGCATGTGACGATGTGAAAGCCGAGCGGCGCTGGCTCATCTACCCAGGGCAGGAGCAGTATCCAACCAGCGGCAGCGTCGAGGTAGTAGGGCTCAGACGCTTCTGCGAATACGTTTCACAGGCTGCGAGGTGAAGCTGCGCATACCTTCTGGCTGTGGACCAGGCTGCTGGTGACGCTGGAAGGCCTCCTACGGCCGCTACGCGTCAACCCGCTGACCACCCCTTAGTGGGCTCTGCTGGATTCGAACCAGCGACCTCTTCCATGTCAAGGAAGCGCGCTAACCAGCTGCGCCAAGAGCCCACGCTGCAGGGGCAAAATTAGCATTTTTGCGGAACGCTGGAGGGTACGGTCACACAAGGCGTTGTGGGATATGGTTGTTTCGCTCCTCTTGGCGGCTGGGTTGCTGTCGTTGGCGGTGGCCATAGTGTTCCGGCAACGCGTCTTGGCCGTCTCCGTAGAGGCTGGGGCAGCCTCGCCTGAAGAGGCCCGACGCCTCCGGGACATTGCCGATGCGATTGCCGAGGGGGCAATGGCTTTCCTGCTGCGGGAGTACCGTGTCCTAGGGCTCTACATGCTCGGGTTCGCTGTGCTCATTGCCCTCCTCATTGACGACCCCTTAACCCCAGTTCGCGAGGGAGTCTACACGGCGATTGCCTTCCTCTGTGGGGCCTTCTGCTCAGTATTGGCCGGCTTCATCGGAATGCGGATCGCTACGCATGGGAACGTGCGTACAGCCGCTTCCGCTCGCATCTCGCTAGCGCATGCCTTTCGCACAGCGTTCCACTCCGGTGCTGTGATGGGCTTCGGGCTGGCGGGGATCGCGATCGTGGGACTGGTTGTCGTCTACCTTGGTTTGGACGCCGTGCTGCATGGTGTGGAAAAGCGCACCGTCATGGAGGTCCTCTCTGGCTTCGCCCTTGGGGGCTCCAGTGTGGCGCTCTTTGCCCGTGTCGGCGGCGGCATCTACACGAAGGCGGCTGACGTCGGGGCAGACCTCGTAGGAAAGGTGGAGACGGGCATCCCGGAGGATGATCCCCGCAACCCGGCTGTGATTGCCGACAATGTCGGCGACAACGTCGGCGACATCGCTGGCATGGGGGCAGACCTCTTCGGCTCGGTGGCAGAGAGCACGTGTGCTGCGCTGGTCATCGGAGCAGTTGCTTTCCCAGACAACCTACCGGCACTCCTCTTCCCGCTGGCTATCAGCGCCATTGGGGTGCTCTGTAGCCTCATTGCTGTGCTGCTGACTCGCGTCCGGACAGAGGCTGATGTCGAGAATGCACTGCGCCGAAGCTTGCTCATCGCAACTGTACTCCTGGGCATCGGAGCCTACGTTGCCTCACAGACTATGCTGCCAGAGACGTTCATCATCTTCGGCCAGCAGTACACGGCGCTGGGAATCTTCTTCTGCGTGCTCGTCGGGCTGGTAGCGGGCCTGCTGACTGGGATTGTGACGGACTACTTCTCCTCCAACCGCTTCCGCCCAGTGCAGCAACTAGCCGACTCCGCCCGAACGGGTGCTGCTACGGTGATCATCGGCGGATTGGCGGTCGGCTACAACAGCGCCATTGTACCGGCGCTCCTGTTGGCCCTGACAGCCATCACCGGCTACACGCTAGGGGGTATGTATGGGGTAGCCGTTGCAGCGCTCGGTATGCTGGGAACCATCGCAACGGCGCTTACAATAGACGCCTATGGCCCCGTGGCCGACAACGCTGGCGGCATCGCTGAGATGGGTGGCATGGGCCCTGAGATTCGGCAGCGCACGGACGTCCTGGATGCAGCAGGCAACACGACGGCCGCCATTGGCAAGGGCTTCGCCATTGGTTCGGCAGCCCTAACCGCACTGGCGCTCTTCTCTGCCTTCGTTACCCGGGCCCAGGAGTTCGCCCCTGAGCTGGACATCCTCCACACCACTAGCCTGCTTGATCCCTGGGTCCTAGCGGGGCTCCTAGTTGGAGGTGTCCTCCCCTTCGCCTTCTCAGCTATGACCATGCGCGCGGTAGGCCGAGCCGCTTTCGACATGATTGAGGAGGTCCGCCGCCAGTTCCGCACCATCCCTGGGCTGCTGGAGGGGAAGGCCAGAGCAGACTACCGACAGTGCGTGGACATCTCCACCAAGGCTTCGCTGCGGGAGATGGTGGCTCCAGGGCTCTTGGTGCTGGGAACCCCGTTGGTGGTAGGCTTCCTCTTCGGGTTGAAGATGCTCGCTGGAGTCCTCATCGGTGCTATCGTCTCTGGCGTCGCGTTGGCAACCAGCATGGCAAATTCCGGAGCTGCCTGGGACAACGCCAAGAAGTACATCGAGAAGGGCTACCTCGGCGGCAAGGGCTCTGAGGCCCACAAAGCTGCCGTCATCGGGGACACCGTTGGTGACCCGTTCAAAGACACCTCGGGGCCCTCGCTGAACATCCTCATCAAGCTCATGGCCATCCTAAGCCTGGTCTTCGTCCCCTTCTTCGTGCGGTTCAGCCTGCAGCTCTTCCAGTGATGGCGATAGAAATCCCGACGCTAAGTGTTGGTGAGCTGACGCGGCAGCTCCAGCTCCTGCTGGAGGAGAGTTTCCCGTACGTGCGTGTCCGCGGGGAGATTTCCAACTACAAGCTGCACAGCTCGGGGCATCGGTACTTTACGCTCAAGGACGAGACGGCACAGATTGCCTGCGTCCTTTGGCGGAGCCGGGTCTTAAGCTTCGAACCCCAAGACGGCATGCGGGTCATAGCGGAGGGAGCCATCACCGTCCGTCCCCAGCGCGGGCAGTACCAACTGGACTGTTGGAGCTTGCGTCCGGACGGGATCGGGAGCCTCTACGAGGCCTTCGAGCGGCTGAAGCAAGAGCTCCAGGCCCGGGGATGGTTTGCAGAGGAGCGGAAGCGACCGCTGCCGCGGCTCATCCTCCGGATCGGGATTGCTACTTCACCTAGTGGAGCAGCGCTCCATGACATGCTCACTACGCTCCGCCGTCGCATGCCAGCCGCTACGGTCTACTTCCGTCCAACACTCGTGCAGGGAGAGGGTGCGCCTGCAGATATTGCACAGGCAATCGCAGACCTCAACCAAACGGATGCGCAGGTCATCATCGTCGGCCGTGGGGGCGGCTCACTGGAGGACCTGTGGGCTTTCAACACGATAGAGGTGGCAGAAGCCATCTACTCTTCCCGCATCCCGGTTGTGTCTGCTGTCGGGCATGAAGTGGACTACACGATTGCCGACTTCGTTGCAGACGTACGCGCTCCGACACCGACGGCCGCAGCGGAGCTGGTCTCTCAGTTCGGGCAGCAGGCTCTCTTGGAGTGGCTCGACCAGTCCGAACAGCGGCTCTGGAAAGCAGCATCCCGGGCTCTGGAGTTGGGACGGACTCGTCTCCAGTGGCTATCGGACCATCCAGCCTTCCGACGCTTCCAGGAGCGCATCCACCTGGCGATGCAGGATGTTGATGAGCTCTCGGAACGCCTTGCCCGTGCAGTTGAGCGTGGTCTCCAGCAGGCCCGTCACCGTCTGGCAGCTCTGGAAGCCCACTGCCAAAGCCTCTACCCTCTGGCACCATTGCGGCGGGGCTTCGCCCTTCTGCGGGCCCACGGGCGCTACATTCCGCCTGATACCTCACTGCAGGGTCTGTCACGGGTAGAAATCATCCGCCTCCATGAGCGGGCATTCGCACGCCTGACACACGTGCTACCGCTAGAATCCGACTCCGTCCCCAGCACTGTCCCTACCGACGGGAACTCCTATGAGCGAGAACAGCTCTCCCTCCTTTGAAAGCCAGCTTGCTCGCCTGGAAGAGATCGTGTCCTTACTGGATCGTGGCACGCTTCCGCTGGAGCAACTGCTCCAGCTCTACGAGGAAGCAATGCAACTCATCGCAAGCTGCCGACAGTACCTAGAGCAGGCAGAACTCCGGGTCGTCCAGATTCGCAGCGCTGCATTTCCCACTGCTGACGAAGAGGGCTTCCCGGAGCCGGATTGAGCATGATCCTCTCGTGCCACGCTCTACACCCTTCCCAAGCAGTCTCTTCGGTAGCTTTTGCAGGAAGTCTCAGGGGCGGGCCTTACCCCGAGAGCGTCCCCCACCTTCCTTGATGTCATCCCGCTTGCTACGCGTTCGAACCGTAACCCCCTCGTCCCCTTTGGTTGCCTTCTCGGCCTTGTCGGATCGAGTCCGTCCTCCACCCTGCTCCGAAGTCTGCTCACTCCGTCTCTGGGACTGAGCCGACGGCTCCTGTACTGGCTGAGCCCAAATAGACTCCTCGCCTCTTGGGCGGCCGCGCAGGGAGGTAGTATCCGAAGACAGCCCTAAAGATGGCGGGGAAGCAGTATCTGAGGATGCCCTCTCCCGTGAGCGTCCACCGCCCCCTTCTCCCACCGGAATTGCCCGGATAGATTCCACAGAGCCCCGCGAGGGACCAAAGGTGCGTACCCGCACCGGAGGCTCTGGGACACGGTCTGCGGGCACGACAACCACGACGGGCGGCGCATACCAGTACCAGGGGTAGTAGCGCCAATATCCCCAGCGGTAGTACACAGGACGGCAGTAGTAGACCGATGGTTGCCAGGGAGCATACCAATCAGCGTACGCCCAGTCGGGGACAACAACATAGGTCTCCGGGACGACAACGTACGTTGTCGTCGACCTCTCGCTGGAGCGTACTGGAGAGGCTGCAACCTCTAGCGAGTCTAGCTTTTGACGCTCTAGAGGTGTGTTGCGGAAGCCAAAGTAGTCTCGGTACGTTCCGGACGGAGTTGCACATCCAAGAATGAGCACTCCGGCAGCGACACTTACTACCGCCCACATGGCGCCCTCCCTATTTTCTCCACCTTGGGTAGACGAGGTGCTACTGGTTTTCGCGTATGTGGATTTTTCGTAATCTTGCACCAGAGCTGAGCCTCCGCTGCCATGCCACTACTGGCTCCTGTCCTGTCCCTCGTGGCCACCCTCTCTACTCAGAGCAGCCAGCCGGTCGTGCTGGTGGGCACGATAGAGGGAGCTATCAACCCAGCGACGGCTGAGTACATCACGATGCTGCTGCGTACGGGCAAAGAGCAAGGGGCTGAGGCGGTCATCCTCCGGCTCAACACCCCTGGAGGTCTGCTGGAGTCCACGCGGAGCATTGTGCAGGAGCTCCTACAGTCCCCCATCCCCGTTGTGGTCTACATAGCCCCCTCGGGAGCACGGGCTGGGTCTGCTGGGGTCTTCATCACGCTAGCGGCTCACGTAGCGGTGATGGCACCAGGGACGAACATTGGAGCAGCACACCCTGTAGGCTTAGGCGGAGAGAGCCCAGACTCAGTGATGGCAAACAAAATCACAAACGATGCTGCTGCATTTGCCCGCAGCATTGCTCAACAGCGCAAGCGCAACGTGCGGTGGGCTGAAGATGCCGTGCGGCGTAGTATCTCCAGTACTGAACGGGAAGCGCTCCGTGAAAAGGTCATAGACCTCATCGCCCCTTCGTTGGACTCCCTTCTGAAAGTCCTGGATGGCCGTTCCGTTGAGCTCCCCTCCGGTGTCCGAAAGCTTCGGACGGCTGAGGCCCGCATCGAGGAGGTCCAGATGAACTGGCGGCAGCGCCTCCTAGCCCTGCTGAGCAATCCCGACATCGCCTACATCCTACTGATGTTGGGCATCTACGGGCTGCTCTTCGAGCTGTACAACCCCGGAGCTATTGTGCCCGGTGTAGTTGGGGCCATCTGCCTTATCTTGGGCGCTTATGCTCTCCAGATGTTGCCTGTCAACTACGCGGGGTTAGCGCTCATCGCGGTGTCTATCGTACTGTTCCTGCTGGAGCTCAAGATCACCAGCTACGGTCTGCTAACCTTGGCAGGGCTCATCTCGCTGCTGCTGGGCTCCATCATGCTCATTGACTCCCCGCTAGAGTTCATGCGTATCTCGTGGTCGGTCATCCTCCCAACGGTCATAGGGAGCGTGGTGTTCTTCGGGTGGATCTTGGGTAAGGGCATCCAGGCACAGTTACGCCGTCCGTACAGTGGCGGCGAAGGGTTGATTGGGCTGACAGCCGTAGTTGTAGAGCGGATTATGCCAGATACGCGCGGGCGGGTACGCCTGATGGGCGAGCTCTGGTGGGCTACAGCTCCGCAGCTAATAGAGCCAGGCACTCAGGTTCGCATCGTCCGACGCGAGGGGTTCGTGCTCCACGTCGAACCAATAGATGCAGCTCAACAGCTGCAGTCTGTCACTCCAGATTCGTCGTAACTTGCAGTAGCCAGTTCCACCAACGAAGCCTAAGGTGCTATGGAACTGCTGGTTCTGCTCCTGCTTGCAGTGATTTTCCTAAGCTCAGCCTTGCGGGTCTTGAACGAGTATGAACGCGGTGTTGTCTTCCGTCTCGGTCGCCTCATTGGGTCCAAAGGCCCAGGCCTGGTACTACTGATTCCCTTCATCGACCGCATGATCAAGGTGAGCTTACGGACTGTCGCGATGGAAGTTCCCTCGCAGGATGTCATCACTCGCGACAACGTCTCCATCAAGGTCAATGCCGTCGTCTACTTCCGTGTCGTGGACCCAGAGAGAGCCATCAATGAGGTGGAGAACTACCTCTTTGCTACCAGCCAGATTGCGCAAACGACGCTGCGGAGCGTGCTGGGACAGTCGGAACTGGACGACATTCTAGCGGAACGGGAGAAGATCAATCGGCACCTCCAGGAGATCATTGACAGCCATACCGAGCCCTGGGGCGTCAAAGTGACAGCCGTAGAGCTCAAGCAGATCGACCTGCCAGTGGAGATGCAGCGGGCTATGGCACGGCAGGCAGAGGCTGAGCGTGAACGCCGCTCCAAGATCATCAGCGCCGAAGGCGAATACCAAGCTGCTCAGCGCCTAGCTGAAGCTGCCCAGACGATTCAGCAGTACCCCGTGGCCTTGCAGCTACGCTTCCTGCAGACGCTTACGGAGATTGCCAGTGAGCGAAATTCTACGATCGTCTTTCCAATCCCGATAGACCTCCTACGGCCGCTAATAGCGGGCCGCACAGACCAGCAGAGTTCGTAGGCTCGGTGCTGAAAGGCCCCCGCCGTAACGACTCAACAACGCGCCGCCCAGTCTACACTCGGCCAACCCATCACCGGGAGGGCCGTATGATGTATTCCTGCGTGCACCAAACCTCTTAGCCCGCCAATCCCTCTAACACCGCAGGTACGGCCGATAGAAGGAGTCACAACAGGAAGGGGAAAGAGCCCTGATGTGGTGGCTAACCCACAGCATCGGTGTCCTCAAGGCAGTCGTTGCTCTCCTGAGCACTCCAGAAGACCCTGTGCAGGACTCCTCTTGGTCGCGCTGGCTCCCCATACCTCGGCACCCTGACTCCACCGAGCATTGGGATAAGGCACCCCGCCTCCACTTCTTCAGCATACCGCGGGACTCCCTGCGGATCTGGCTATTCCCAAAGGAACGGCAGTCCCCCGACCCTAAAGACAACGGGCTGTTCCGCCTACTGCCACCCTTCGAGAACGGTGACCCTTTTCGGCTTCTACCACCAGCACCATTGGACTCGCTATTGCAGAAGTACCGACGGCCCTGGAAGATAGCACCCCCAGTTCCTCCGCCTCCTCCGAGCCCTCCGCGAGAGATTCGGAAGAGCGCGGTCTATAGCGTGTTCCCACAGGCTATTCCCGTAGCCCTTGACGGAGGTATCCCGGACACTGCACCACAGCTCCGTTTGCTTCTCCGCTCTCCATTCCACTGCTGGAACGACCAGCTCCAACACCACTTGCAGGAACTCCAGCGCTCGCTGGAGCAGTGCCAGCAGCGGTTCCAGCGGCAAAGGGATAGATTGCGCCGGGAGTTCCAGGACCGTCTCCGTGCCCTCCGACGGGAACTCCAGCGACACCAAGAGGAAGCCCGTCGTTATGGACAGGAACTACAGCGCTACTACCGAGAGCTGCAACGCTACGACCACGAGCTTCGACGTTACGAACGTGAACTCCGCCGACTCCGACAGCGTACTCAGGAGGAGCCAATCACGCTCTAACATTGGGCAGCGCTACTTGTAGCGCCGAAGGAACTCCAGCCGGTCTTGCAGCTGCTCAACTGGCACCAAGAGCTGCTCTTTACCGAAGATGGCGGACTCGCGGTCCTCAAAGACTAGCTCGTAGTCCTTGCTCATCACGATGGCCTCCTCAGGGCAGACCTCTTCGCAGTAGCCGCAGTAGATGCAGCGCAGCATGTTGATTTCGAACTTGACCGGATAACGCTCCTTCTCGCGCTCCGTCTCAGCAGCCTGCACTTCAATGGCAAGCGCTGGACAGACGCGCGAACAGAGTCCACAAGCCACGCACCGCTCCCCGTCTTCGTCCAGCACCAACACCGGACGGCCCCGGTACGAACCCAGCGGTTCCCAGCGCTCCTCTGGATACTGCCGCGTGAACTTCGGCTTGAACATCTGCCGCAGCGTGATGCCCAGGCCCTGCACGATGGCCGGCAGGTAGAGCTTCTCCCAGAAGCTCATTCGCTGGGCTTCCGTATTCTCCTTTACGTTCATCGCTGCCTCCGTCGGTTAACGTACAACGTACTCCAGCGCGAGCAACACAGCACCTGTTAAAACGATGTTCAGCAGCGCGAGAGGTAGGAGAACACGCCAACCTAAGCGCATCAGCTGATCGTAGCGAAAGCGCGGCACCGTCCAGCGTACCCAGATGAAGAGAAAGAGCAGCACAGCGGTCTTCGCCAGCGTCACCCCTGCCTGGAAGAGAGCCAGCCCAATGGACCCTTCCTGCAGCCCTAACCACCGCGGGAGTTCCGGTATGAAGGGCACATGCCACCCGCCTAAGAAGAGCACTACCATCATGAGTGAGGCCACCACCATATTGGAGTACTCCGCTAGGAAGAAAAGCCCGAACTTCATGCCAGAGTACTCCGTGTGGTAGCCTCCGACCAGTTCTGGCTCAGCCTCTGGCAGGTCGAACGGTGCACGATTGGTCTCCGCAAACGAGGCAATGAGGAATAGCAGGAAGCCCAGGGGCTGGTAGACGATATTCCAAACGTGCTGCTGGCGGGCAATGATCTCGGCTAAGTCTAATGTCCCCGCCACCATCACGACACCCACGATCGACAGCCCTAGTGCTAACTCGTAGGAGATCATCTGCGCCGAAGAGCGCAGACCTCCGAGGAGAGAGTACTTGTTGTTGGATGCCCAGCCTGCCAGCACAATCCCATAGACACCGATAGAAGCCATCGCCAGGATGTAGAGCACCCCAACGTTAATGTTCGGCGCTATCGCGAGCGGGATGCGCTGGCCACCAATGACGACAGAGTCAGCTATTGGGATGACAGCGTAGAGGCTCAGCGCGACCGTAATGGAAATCCACGGTGCCAGCCGGTGGTATGCCCGATCAGCCAGTGCTGGCACCAGGTCCTCCTTGAAGTACAGCTTGATGACGTCAGCAAACGGCTGCAGGAGGCCGAATGGGCCAACACGGTTGGGACCAATCCGGTCCTGGATCCATGCCGCAATGCGGCGTTCGGCATACACTAACCCCGCTGCTGCCAAAAGGACGGTGTTGATGACGATGAAGGCCTTGATACCGGCGACCACAAGCTGCACCAGTAGCTCTGTCATCGCCGCCCTATGGCTTCAAGACATGCGACTCATACCGCATAGCCGGCACAGGTTCAGGAGCCAATCCCCTGCCCAATGCTACTCCTTGATAGGCTTCTAGCAACTCGTAGGTCATGCCAGAAAAGCTCGGCACTTCCTGAGCTAGCTCTCGGAAGACGTCCTCAGAGCGATGCCACTTCCACAACGTTCCCAGAAGCCGAGCGATCTCCTTAAGATGCTGCCATGTCTGCCGGCAGTTCCGACGGGGTCCATGGGTCCAGCGGTCGTTCCAGGCACCGAACTTGTCCCACCGGCTCATCTGCATTCCCGTGTAGCGCTCCCGCTCTTTTGTGGCCACAGCAGGCCGCAAGAGCTGAACATACCGCTGGATGTTCGTGTAAGTCCCCTCGAGCTCGGCGTAGGTAGTCGTTGCCAACACGATGTGGGAGCGCTTCGTGGTTTCGTTATGGTTCGTCGCATGGACAATGACGATCTCTGCCTCCTCCAACGCTTGCCGCAACTCTGGGGAGATGGATGCTACGTCTTCCTCTACAACGTAGAGCACCCGGACAGCACCATACCGCACCTTCTGCGGGAGCTCCACCAGATTCACTCCTCCAGCCCCGGGCTTGAGGCCAATTTCCACAACACCAGTCGTGTTCGGGTTACGGTCACGGCAGCGGAGGAAGTCATCCTCGAAGTAAGGATCCTCCCGCCGCGGGAAGTCCATGTTGGGGGTCTTTAGCACCGTGCGGGCGAACTTGACCAGAGCATAGGCGTCCTCGTTTGTCAGCCGGCCTGAGCCGATGATTGCAATCTCGCTAGGCTTGTAGCGGCGCAACACTGAAGCCACAGCCTCATATGCCTCTTCCCAGGAGACCGATTCTGGCTTCTCCGTGCTGACTCGGCGAAGCCATGCTCCATCAACACGATTGTGGTTTACGAAGCCATACTGTGTCAACCGCCCTTCATCACACATCCAGTACTGGTTGACACGCAAGTTGCGGCGTGGCTCCAGACGCAGGATTTCGTTGTTCCGGACACCAATCCGGATATTGCACCCACGGGCACATCCCGGGCAGATAGAGTCCGTGAAGCTCATCTCCCACACTCGCGCCCGAAAGCGGAAGTCACGGCTAGTTAACGCTCCTACGGGGCAGAGTTCGATGACGTTCATAGAGTACGGGTTGTCGAACTCCGTGCCGGGATAGAGCTCGATGGTCACATGGTCGTTCCGCTCTACGAAGGTGAGCACCGGCTGCTTAGCAATCTCGTTGGCAAAACGGATGCACCGCGAGCAGAGGATACACCGCTCAGCGTCGAAGATGATCGTCGGCCCCCAGATAACTCGCTTGGGCTTGTGGACCTTCTCCTCCGTAAACCGGCTGACACCCCGACTGTGGCGGAAGGCATACTCTTGGAGCTTACACTGCCCAGCCTCGTCGCAGATAGGGCAGTCCAGCGGGTGGTTAATGAGCAAAAACTCCATCACGGCCTCCTGTGCCCGGACAGCGCGCTCGCTCTTCGTGCGTACCACCATCCCATCAGCAATAGGCGTCGCACAAGCAATTTGGAGCTTTGGCAGGAACTCGATGACAGGCTGCCCCTTCTCATCCACTTCAATGGTGCCATCGGAGCGCCGCTTGGGAAGCCCAACCTCTACTAGGCACATGCGGCAGTTGCCAGCAACGGACAGCGCCGGATGCCAGCAGAAGTGCGGGATTTGCAATCCACTCTCGTACGCGGCTTCAATGATGGTCTTACCGGCTGGAGCCTCTACTCGATGGCCGTCTATCGCGATCACAGGCATTTTGGACCCTCATCAGTACTGCAGTTTCGCGCAAAATTACGCCGCGGCTACCGACTACTTTTCTGAGGTATCGCAGGGTTCCCAAGCCTCACCACCGCACGGGATGTAGTCGGGGCGAACATGCTCGTCGAGGAGTGTGCAGAGCTGCCCCGTCTCATCGAAGTGGCAGCAAGAACCGCAGAGGAGTTCCTCTCTGAGCTGGCGCACTTCCTGCGTAAACTGGCTCCAGCGGCGGTAGGCTGGATAGAAGACCACCGCCCAGAGTGCCAGCAAGACGATCCACCAATACCGCCACACATCGGGTAGGAGGGAGGCTAAGGTGAGGCTACCCACAACGATAGCGAATGCCCGTACCACTGCGCCGTAGACAATTGTTCCAGCCGTTACTTCCACGGCTCCATCTTCTGCGCGGCGCTGGAAAAGCCATGTATCCCGTGCCCGCTCCCACAGCGTCGTCTGCATTGCGACTGCTCTTCTCGCCTAACTCCGGAGACGAGGAAGCGGCTCCCCTCCTGTGGCTTAACTCCTATCGGGTGCTATGGCTCGGGCGACTGTACCGGCTTGGGTAGCTGCAAGAGGAATCCCTCCCGCAGCTTCTGCTGGAGTCTATCACGCAGCAGTTGGCGAGCTGCCTCCGAAAGCACCCCCAGTCCCAGGACGGATTGCCGGAACACGTACGCCCGCTCTAGCGAGAAGCTCCGCCCTGAGAGCACCCACAGCAAGAAAATCCCGTCCGAGATACCTGCCTCTAAGCGCACCAACGATGGGACATCCACGGGTAGGAAGACACCACTGGCTACGAGAGCCTCTGTCAGACGATGGCCCTGCTCCTCTAAGAAGGTCCGAAAACGCTGTATTCGTCTCAAGAAGCGCCCATCCGAACTGCGCAGGGCATGGGCCCAGAACTCAAGGAAGATCGGCGCATGGGCTGCGTGACGGCGGTAGAACTGTACCGCTGCTTCCCGTACAATGTCAGCTTGCCGGAGAGGGTCGGACTCTGCCGCCAAGTGCTCAGAGAGATCGGTCTCAAACCGCGTCAGCCACCCATCCAGCAGGGCATAGAAGAGCTCCTCCTTCGTGGGGAAGTACTCGTAAACGGTGCCCTTCGCTACCCCGGCCCGCTGGGCAATCTCCGCAACCCTTGTAGCATGGTACCCCTTGCGTGCAAAAAGCTCTGCAGCGGCCTGTAAGAGGCGGTCGCGCTTTGCCTCCTTATCCCTTCGGGCCATGGGCAGCACTCGCAACCTCTTCCACTGCGTTGACGATCCATTCGGCACACACCCGCTTTGAGCGTGGGGGAAGCATCCGAATTCGCCCATCTGGAAAGAGCAAGGCAATTGTATTGTCTTCGCGGCCGAAACCGCTGCGCCCCCACCGTAGACTGTTGAGGACGAGGAGGTCGACACCCTTCGTCGTGAGCTTCTGGCGGGCAGCACTCCATTCCTCCTGCACCTCCAAAGCAAAGCCGACCAAGATCTGTCCTGGCCGCCGCCGTTGCGCCAAGTGGGCTAAGATGTCCGGAGTCGGGCGTAGCCGCAGCAGCCACTCCTCCGCACCCCGCTTCCGCTTCCCCACCATCGGCTCTGCTGGTGCGTAGTCTGCAACCGCTGCAGTAGCAACGATGACGTCTGCTTCTGCGGCACAGCCACGAACTGCCTCATACATCTGCTCTGCGGTCTCCACCCGATGGAGCTCGACACCGGGCGGTTCGGGTAGCATAGTGGGACCCGTCACCAACGCAACTTCGGCGCCTCGATCCCGGAATGCCTCCGCCAAAGCGTAACCCATGAGCCCGCTGGAGGCATTGCTAAGGTAGCGGACGGCATCGATAGGCTCCCGCGTCGGTCCCGCCGTAACGAGCACGCGTCGTCCAGACCAGAACTGACAATGCCACGGCGAGAGCACCCCCGTCGTCAGCGCTCCCTCTACCGTGCTGAGGATAGATTCCACTTCCGGCAGCCGCCCTACGCCTATGCTCCCACTAGCAAGTTCCCCATAGGCCGGTGGCAGTACCCATACCCCCTCTGCCCGCAATTGCGCAACCGCTCGTTGCAGAGCCGGCTGCTCCCACAGCTCTGTATCCATCGCCGGCGCCACTACTAACGGGGTTGTCCGCGGCAGGGAGCGAGCAACCAACGTTGGGGCTGTGTCGCAGAGCCCAATAGCGAGCTTACTCAACGTCGTGGCCGAACACGGTGCAATTAGCATCACTTCCGCCCACCGGGCCCACTCAACGTGCCAACTTCCCGGGAAGCCTATAGGGAAGACGTCCACGACCACCGGCGCGAATGCCGCTATCGCTCCTTCCGCCACAAACTGACGTGCCGAAGGACTCATGACGACCCGCACCTCAGCCCCTTGCCGCAACAGCTCCCGAAGGATCAGAGGTGCCTTGTAGGCTGCAATGCTCCCTGTCACCCCCAGCACGATACGGCGCCCGCGCAACCGCTCCATTAAGCGCTCGCCCCCGTGTAGTACCGCAGAGCCCGCAGGAAGAGGAACCGGCTCACCAGGAGCAGGAGTGGCGGGATAACGAGCCCAGCAAGCACAACCTCCTCTGTAGCCCGTCCCAACACAACTTGAGCAGGGACAGAGGCCACAAGCCCCATCGGGAACACGTACAGCAGAATACGCCGCAAGATCGGCGCGTAGATGCTATCGGGCTTCATCCCGAACTGGTACAGGATGTGGAAGGTCTGCTGAATCCCCTCCGCAGCCAGGATCCGAATCGCCAATGCCCCAATGAGTGCCTGGAAGCTGAGCATGCAGAGGAGCCCATTGATGATGAAGATCGGATACGCCACTGCCGCCAGGACCGACGCCGGAGAGGTGAGGCTGAAGGCGTACCCCAGTACCGTCAGCGCCACCGCCAGGTTCAGGAACGAGGCTACGTTCGGATACCGCAGGAACACCAGGAAGAAGGGAGACACCGGCTTGAGCAGGAAGAAGTCCAGCTCACCTGTGAGCACGTACTGTGGGATGCGCCAGAAGTTCGTGGAGAAAAGCGCCATGTTGAGGGCGTCCACTACGAACAGCGTCCCCAAGAAGACAGCCATCTCTGCACGACTCCAGCCCGCGACCGTCGGCGTGTGGAGGTAGATGACCTCGAAGAGTCCCACCTGGACGGCATACCAGACCACATCGATGAGGAAGCTCAGCCACAGGTGGAGCCGATACTCCATCTCTCGGCTGAGCGCTTGGGCTAGGAAGAGTCCCCACAGGCGAAGCCCCATCAGCATCGGCTCAGCCTCCGTACCCGCCAAAGCGGCGGAGTCCATAGCGCCACACCACTGCTACTCCCCCCATCAGCAGCAGACACCACGCGATCGCACGTAGACCGAAGAATGGCAACTCCTCTGCTGGAATCAGACCTGCGACAATACCTGCCGGGACATACGCAAGGTATTGGAAGGGCAACCACTCCGACACTATCCGAAGTTCGTAGGGCAGCAGCGAAAGCGGCATCAGTTGTCCCGAGAGGAGCCATAGGCTGATGTCCTTGATGACATGCAGCGTCCACACCTCATCCATCCAGAAGGCTAGGTACGAGATACCGAGCCCCATGAGGAAGTTCAGCACCATCCCAACGACCAAAAACGGGGCCGCTAAGAGCACCCGCTCAATACCGACGTGTAGTGGCAACCACGGAAGCGTTATCCCTACGGCCACCAACGCCAGCAGAAGCACCACCGGAAACGTTACGATTCGCTCCGACACTGCCATTGCAAACGTGGCAGGGCCGTGGGCAATCGGCTTCAGTAGGTACCGGACTAATTCGCCCGTGCGAATCTCTTCCGCCACCATCCGCTCCACCCGTCCCCCGCGCGTAATCCCCAGGCTCAAGGTAGCACAAGCGATGTAGAGCGCCATCTGGGCGAAAGGTACGCCCGCAAATGTCGCTCTCTGTCCCCAACCGTAGACAGCAAGCCAGAGGAAGAGCTGGACCGTGACGCCGACAATGACCGTCAGGCCAGCTGTGAAGAGGAAGTTTGTGCGGTACATGAGGGCAGCGCTGAGCCCCACTCGCGCAATGCTCGCGTACACTCGCAGATAGCTCATCGCAGTGCCACTGCCATCCGGATAACCTCCGGCGGGATGTCCAAATGGCTCGTCCGGGCATCGTCCGCAGCAAGCTCCAGAGGCAGCGGCTCCTGTACATGGCCGATGTAGAAGGCCGTGTAGAAGCCGCTGCCACAGCCCTTCAGAGCATCGCAAACCATTCGATAACCCAGCCAACTAGCCCGCAAGATGTCGGTTACCGAAGCCTTGCCGCCGCGCTGGAAGTAGCTCATATCTACGGCTCGAATCTCCCGGTCAATCCCTCGGCGGCGAAAGATCTCCTCTAACGTCTGCTGGATTTCTCGCAGGGATTTCGGATAAGCTTCCGCTACAACGATGATGGTGTCGCGATCGCGCTGTGCCGCAATCTCTGCTAAGCGCTCGAAGTCCACGTCCTCGTGCGGCCGAATGGCGTATTCAGCCCCACCGATGATACCAGCGTAGAAGGCTAAGTACGCCGAATCGCGCCCCATGGAGCGGATGAGGTAGACCCGACGATGCGAGCTGGCCGTGTCCCGAATCCAGCTCAGCATCTCTAGGCTACGCTCCAGAGCGCTGTAGAAGCCGATCGAGGTGCCGTAGTTGTTGCAGACATCGTTATCAATAGAGCCGGCTGCTACCAGAATCCGGGTCCTCCATCCCTGCCGGCGCAGAATCTGCTCCAGTGTCCACGCCGCTTTCACACTGCCATTGCCTCCGATGACGAACAAGTAGTCAAACCCCTGCTCTTCCAAGTTCCGTGCCGCTCGCTCCTGGAGGGATTGATCTGTTGCTAGCTCAGGAAAACGCATTGTCCCCAAAATCGTCCCGCCTAGCGCTGCGATGCCGGAGACGTCGCGCTTATTCAAAGGGCGGTACTCGTTGTACACTAGCCCTTTCCAGCCGTCCAAGACTCCCCAGACGCTACTCTCCGGGCTGAGGTTGAACGTAGTCCGCACCACAGCCCGGACAAATGCATTCATGCCTGGGCAGTCTCCGCCACCAGTGAGAACCGCACACTTCATTGCCCTACTCTCCAGTCACCGTACAGGCTCCCTCCACGCAACCCCTCACCGCACCTTGAACGTCGTCATCGTCAGGATTGCCAAGATGACAGCGATGATGTAGAAACGCACGACCACCTGCGCTTCGTGCCATCCACAGCGCTCAAAGTGGTGGTGGAGCGGTGCCATTCGGAAGAGCCGACGCCCCTCACCGTACCGCCACTTCGTGTACTTGAAGTAGGCCACCTGGAGGATAACGGAGAGTGCCTCTGCCACGAAGATGCCTCCAAGGATTGGCAACAGCAGCTCCTTTTTGAGCAAGACGGCCAAAGCCCCTAACGCACCTCCAAGCGCCAGTGAGCCTGTATCCCCCATGAAGACCTGCGCTGGGTACGTGTTGAACCAGAGGAAGCCCATTGCAGCTCCTACCATAGCCGCGCAGAAGATGCTCAGCTCATCGGCCCCACGGAGGTGTACAATGTTTAGGTAGTCAGCGAACACCGCATTACCCGACACGTATGCAATGAGTGCCATCGCCAGAGCAGCAATCCCCACGGTCCCCACTGCTAATCCATCCAGCCCGTCGGTCAGATTCACAGCATTGGAAGTCGCTGTGACAACCAGCACAACCATCGGGACGTAGAGCAGTCCCCAGTCGAGATTTACATCCTTCGCGAAGGGGACGGTTGTCTGCGTGGCTACTGCCGGGTAGCTGCTGGAGAACCACTCCGGCCAGCATACAATCGCAAGTCCCAACCCCAGTCCAATCGACACCTGCCCCAAAAGCTTGTACCGCCCAATGAGCCCATTCGGCAAGCGCTTGACAACCTTGAGGTAATCGTCCACGAACCCCACCACCCCCAACCATAGGACGACCACCAGGATGGCCACGACCATCCCATTCGCTACGTTCGCCCACAGCAGGGTCGGGACAACGATCGCCAGTAGGAGGATGAGTCCGCCCATCGTGGGGGTCCCGTGCTTCTGGGCATGATTGCCAACCGCTTGGAGTTCGGGCTTACCGTGCTCTTGGAAATGGCGGCGGCGTAGGAAGCGGATGAGGAGTGGCCCTACGACGAACGAAATGACCAACGCTGTGATCGCTGCCGCTGCCACCCGAAAGGTAACGTACTGGAATACCCCGAACCCCGGGGGATCAAAGGTCTTCCAGATCCACAGCGCCAGATGGTACAACATCGCTACCCTTCCCCATCCTTACTCTCTGCTGGTACAGACCCACTACACGCTCCATCGCCATCCCACGAGAGCCCTTCAAAAGCACTAAGTCTCCAGGCCGTGCTTCCTGCCACAACCGCTCTGCCAACTCCTCGTGAGAAGTTGCAATGTATACGTCGGGGTAATCAGCTGCAACTCGGGCAAAGGCGTCACCAAATACGCAGACTACCTCAGCACTCTCGAGGGCCTGCCGCAGAACGGTCCTGTGGGCCTCCTCAAGTGCCGGCCCCAGCTCCAGCATATCTCCCAGTACAGCCCATCGGCGCCCGCAACACGGAAGCTGGCGCAGTGTCTCTAGAGCTACCCGCATGGAGAGAGGATTTGCATTGTACGTGTCGTTGAGCACCTGAATTCCGTTCGGCAGCTGCATGAGTACCATCCGAGCATAGCCCTCTTGGGAAGGCTGGGGGTCGTAGGCAGAGAGTCCTTGGGCCGTCTCCTCCGCACTCAGTCCAAGCACCCAAGCCGCGGCAGCCGCAGCCATGGCTGACCGTGCTCCCGCAGGACCAAGCAGCCGTAGCTGACACTCACAGTGCTCAGCGCCATACCGCAGACGTAATAGGGCACGCCCATCAGCAGTGAAGGCCACCTCTGCCATCACGTCTGCTTCAGGCGTCATTCCAAACGTCCGCACGCCTGGATAGTCTCGCTCTAAACCACTTCCGGCCGGCAGCACCGCTATCCCACCGCGACTCTGCAGATACCGCACTAGTGCTGTCTCTTCCTGCTGGACCCCTCTAAGGGAACCCAGCTGTTCCAGATGCTCCTCACCAATCGCTGTAATGACACCGTGCGTCGGCTGTGCGATTTGACACAGGCGAGCAACCTCCCCGAAGGAGCTTGTACCGATCTCTACAACAGCAACCTCGTACTCCGAGCGGAGCTGCAGTAGGGTCAAGGGCACACCCAAGGCGTTATTCTCATTCCCAGCGGTCTTCAGAACGCGGAAACGCGTGGCAAGCACGGAGGCCAGTAACTCTTTCGTTGTCGTCTTGCCGGCAGATCCCGCAATCGCAACCACCGGGAGAGCAAATCTCCGGCGATGGAGCCGCGCTAGCTCCCCCAACACTTTTAGCGGATCCGCTACCGGGAGGCAGCGGTACCGCTGATGCCACTCTGCAGGGAAGTGAACCCAACTCCGCCGTTCAACGATTGCCAATTTGACTCCCCCAGCAAAGGCTTCGGGCAACTTCGTGTGAGCATCTACCGTCCGTCCTCGCAGCGCTACGAAGATGCCTCCCACTGCCGGCTTACGGGAATCTATCGTCAGCCCTTGAAAGCACTCTTCCTCCGCGACGCCCTCAGCAGCCTCCGCAAGCAAGCTCCGGAGCTCCCATCCCCACCACACGACGTCCGGAATGCACGGCTCCATATCCGCACAACTACAGGCGCTGCAAAATTAGGCTGGTCCCTGGAAGTGCCATAGCTTTCCGCGCGAAACGTCTTTCATCGGCGAGGAAACGACAGTAGTCTACTAGGAAGTACCATGCCCTCTGTCTTGCTTCTCACCTGCCTGTTGGTGCTATCCCCTCTCTCCTCAGAAGGCCAGGCACCGAAAGGGGCCTTCAAGATTGCCCGCGTCAAATACGGCGGTGGAGGGGATTGGTACAACGACCCTTCGGCAGAGGTCAACCTCCTCCGATTCGTCCAGCAGCACACCACGATTCCCGTAGACCCGGTCTTCGAGTACGTGGAGCTCAGTAGCGACGCTATCTTCCAGTACCCAATGCTGTTTCTGACGGGGCACGGCAACGTCGTCTTCACACCTGAAGAAGCACGCCGGCTGCGCGCCTACCTGCTCAACGGCGGGTTCCTCTACATAGACGACGACTACGGACTAGACACCGCCATCCGCCGCGAGATGCGCAAGGTCTTTCCCGACAAGGAATTCGTGGAACTCCCCTTCTCGTACGGCCTCTTCCACTGCCACTTCCGATTCCCACACGGTGTCCCGAAAATCCATGAGCACGATGCTAAGCCCGCCCAAGCTTTCGGCATCTTCCATGAGGGGCGGCTCTGCGTGCTCTACACCTACGAGAGCAACCCCAGCGACGGATGGGCAGACCCTGAGGTGCACAACGATCCTCCAGAGAAACGCGAGGCGGCCTTGAAGTTCGGCACCAATATCGTCGTGTGGGTCTTGACGCAGTAGCTTCTCAGCCCGCTCCCGGCAACCTCCAGAGGACCTCCTGCGTCCGCTTTGCTATTCCACGGCATCCAGGTGTTGCGCTCCCCACGTCCGAAGCTGCTCCAGAGTTATGGGATCCGCCAGCGAACATCTAGCCTCCAGGTCCGGTAACAGCAGTCGCTTGCCAGGGCAGAGCACAGTTGTAGTTCCAGCCACGAAGCTCACGAAGTACACTCTACGAGAAGCGAGCTGGGCAAAGCTTTCTGCAGCAGCATAGCCAAGGCAGGTAAGCCTCCAACGACATTTGCATCTGCCGGACCCGAGAAGCTGGTAGTTGCGCACAAGGGCAAGAGCACCCCCTCCGCTTGCCTGAGCTCTTGCAGATGTTGCCTTAGAGCTGCGCAACCGTCATCGCCCAATTCTAAGCTAATCTGAAGTGCTACTCCGCCTTCACAGCACTCCCTACGACTACGGTGCTCCCTACGACGGCGGTCACTTCAGGTCCCTCTACAAGGCAGCATGCAGGCTGAGCAAGCGCGCTAGCTCACCGGTCAGCAGTCGGCGCTCAAAGCCCCGTATAAACTCCTCAGAAGGCACTGGGAGCGCTCTTTCTCGCCAGCGTTCGTAGAGTTCAGCAACGTGGTTAGTTGCAACCTCAATATCGCCCGGCTTCACCCAAAAGGCGGCACCGCTGGCCTCTAGTAAGGGCTGAATCGGCGACTCCGGAGGTACGCAGGCCAAGATTGTCCGTCGAGCGCCGAAGTACTCAAAGAGCTTTGCTGGTGACCCTAATGGACGATTCTCCACCCAGAGGACATGGGAGCTAAGCATGTACCGAATTGCCTCTAGATGCGGGACGTAGCCCTGCACCTGTACGATGTCCTCCAATCCCAGACGTCGCACCATCTGCTGATGTTCAGGGCGGATGAGGCCTACGAAGCGGATCTGTAGGTGGCGCCGCGCTTCTGGCCGCTGCTGTACAAACCGAGCGAATGCTTCCAAGATCGTCCTTGGATTGCCGTGCTTAAGAGTCCCAACGAAACTCACCACCAACCGGTCCGGGGGTGGCTCTACGTTGCCGGCCCGTGCAAAGTCCTCACTGTCGTAGCCATGCGGGATGATGACGATGTCCTCGTGGGTCAGCAGTCTAGGGTACTGCCGCAAGAGGTGCTCCTTGAGCCCTCGAGTAACAACAGTAGCGCGTGCCATTCGGGTCAACACACCTCGCTCCAATGTTTGATGGGCTCGTCGGTGCCAAGGCGTAGGATACCACCGCTCTGGATCACCGCACCACGGATCTCGGTAGTCAACAATGTACGGTAGCTCCGATTGCTCCGCTAGCTCGGCCGCAATGAGGAGATCGGTGAAGGGCGGGGCCGTGGCAAAGATGATGGCGGGCTTGTACTCCCGGATGAGCTCCCGTCCCAATGCCAACGCTTGGCAGCGCCATCGGACCGCACGGTCAGGAATCCAGCGTAGCTGATTCCAGCGCAGCCAGAGCCAGTGAACCCACTCCGCAGGTAGCGGAACGGTCGGCTGAGTGGCCGCCCACCGACGTACCCACCAAGGACTGCCATCGTCGGAGGTACGATAGATCGGGATGCGACGCTCTTCTAACTCCTGCAGTAGGTACTGGTCGAAGGCGAAGTATGCTGTCGGAGTCGCCGTCAATACAATCGGTTCCCATCCGTAGTCTCGCAGGTACTTAACGAACTTCGCTACCCGCAGTACTCCACTCGTCCCAAGCGGCGGGAAATAGTAAGCAATGACCAGCACCCGCTGCCGTGGCTGTTCCATTCAGTACCGGAGCTCAAACGCTGAGGAACTCTCGCGTAGCTGTCGTCAGCAGCACAGCACCGGTGGCTGTGACGTGGACATCATCCTCTATACGGATGCCGAACTTCCCGGGGAGGTAGATACCAGGCTCGACCGTGACGACGGCTCCTTCTGGGAGGCGTGCCCGGACCGGTGCCCGAGGAGAGAGAGCCGGCGGTTCATGAACGCTACGGCCGATTCCATGCCCAAGGCTATGGCGGAAATAAGCTCCAAAGCCAGCCGCCTCAATAACGCGGCGTGCCGTAGCATCGGCCTCACGCGCTCGAACTCCCGCTTGGAGAGCCTCCAGTGCCTGCTCCTGGGCTTCCCGGACAACCTGGTAGACCCGACGTTGGTCGGTACTTGCGCGCCCAAGCACGAAGGTGCGGGTGATATCGGACACGTAACCGCCGACAATACAGCCGAAGTCTACCGTGATGACGTCGTTCTTCCGCAAGCGGCGCGCTGACGCACGTCCGTGCGGGAGGGCGCTTCGTTCACCGCTGGCCACAATGATCGGGAAGGCATCCCCCTCCGAGCCGAATTGGCGAGCACGGTAAGAGATCTCTGCCGCCACTTCATGCTCCGTCATCCCCGGGCGAACACTCTCTAGAACTGCCTCGAAGGTGCGCGAAGCGATGAGCGCAGCTCTCCGCAGCAGCTCTATCTCAGCCGGCGTCTTCACTATGAAGAGCTCATCCAGTTTCCCCCGAAACGGGATGAGCCGGGAAGGGCGCCAGCGCCGCCGAAGCTCCAGAACCGTCCCATAGCTCAGCGATATCTCGAACCCAACCGTAGCAATACCCCGAAGCAGCCCCTGCTGTGCTACGACGGCGACCGGCTCCCGAGTGATGTGGATGGCCAGCCCGGGCACCGGGAAGAGCTCGTGGCGAACCTGCTCGTCGTAACGGTCGTCGGTAAAGAAGTGCACTGCTTCCGCAGTGATAAGCACAGAGGCCGACGAACCCGAAAAGCCCGTCAGATATCGGATGTGAGACAGGGTCGTCAGCCAGAGTGCCTCCAGATGCTGGCATTGGAGGAGTTCGCGCAGTCGTTCGAGGCGCACGAGCGCCGCTTGCACCAATGCAGACCGGAGACGGCTGTTCACCATCGAGCTCAGAACCCAAAGTAGTTGGGCGCTTCCTTGGTGATGATGACATCGTGTGGGTGAGACTCTCGGAGGCCCGCTAGGGTCATTCGGATGAAGCGTGTCTTCTGCTGTAGCTCAGCAATTGTCGC
Source organism: Candidatus Kapaibacterium sp. (assembly GCA_025059875.1). Taxonomy (NCBI): domain Bacteria; kingdom Pseudomonadati; phylum Bacteroidota; class Eximiradiia; order Eximiradiales; family Kapaibacteriaceae (SeqCode); genus Kapaibacterium (SeqCode); species Kapaibacterium sp. (SeqCode). The sequence continues at coordinate 54,486 of JANXCT010000005.1, read as the reverse complement.
GCACCCACAGTAGCCCATCGCAGCCCGCAGTCCACCAACCAGTTGAAACAGCGTATCGCTTACAGCCCCTTTGAAGGGGACCCTTCCCTCCACCCCCTCTGGGACCAACTTCGCAATGTCCGCCTCAGAGTCCTGGAAGTACCGATCCGCTGAACCATGGTACATCGCCCCTAACGAGCCCATCCCTCGGTAGACCTTGTAAGCGCGCCCCTCCAACAGCACCTTCTCCCCTGGGCTCTCCTCATGGCCTGCCAAGAGATTGCCAATCATAACACTATCAGCACCCGCAGCGATTGCTTTCGCGATGTCGCCCGTCTGCCGGATACCCCCATCGGCGATGACGGGCACGTCTGCCTCATGAGCAACTCGAGCCACCCAGAAGATCGCCGTCAACTGTGGTACTCCAACCCCCGCAACGACACGAGTAGTGCAGATAGAGCCCGGACCGACACCCACCTTGACGGCGTCAGCACCTGCCCGGATGAGTGCTGCCGCGGCTTCCGCAGTAGCGATATTACCAGCGATTACCGGCAATTCCGGAAACCGCCGCTTAAGACGGCGTACTGTCTCTATGACCCCTCGACTGTGTCCGTGAGCACTGTCCACAGCTACTACGTCGACTCCTGCTGCTACCAAGGCAGCAACGCGCTCCTCCACGTCCCGGGCAACACCAACTGCTGCCCCAACACGGAGGCGCCCTTGTCCATCCTTGCAAGCGTTTGGATAGCTGCGCTTCTTCTGGATGTCCTTGAAGGTGATGAGCCCATGGAGGACTCCGTGCTCATCAACGATGGGGAGTTTCTCTATTCGATGCCGCTGTAGGATGCGCTCCGCCTCTTCAAGTGTTGTCCCAACCGGAGCAGTGATGAGTCCCTCTGATGTCATCACCACTGACACCGGCTGCTCGGTATCGGTGGCAAACCGAAGGTCCCGGTTCGTCACAATCCCTACCAGCCGGCGCTCCGCGTCCACGATTGGGATACCCGAGATGTGGTAGGTGCGCATCAAGTGGAGCGCCTCCCGTATAGGGCGGTCAGGGGTTAGAGTGATGGGATCACGAATTAGCCCGCTCTCGGAACGCTTGACGCGTGCCACTTCTTCTGCCTGTTGCTCTATGCTGAGGTTCTTGTGAATGATCCCGATGCCGCCTTCGCGCGCCATGGCAATTGCCATGGCGGATTCTGTTACCGTGTCCATAGCGGCGCTGACAATCGGGATATTGAGCCAGATCGTACGCGTCAGCCGAGTGCGGACATCGACCTCCCGCGGGAGCACTTCTGAATAGGCGGGAACTAACAGAACGTCGTCAAAGGTCAGCCCTTCGCCAACGATGCGCTCCTCATCCCTCTTTCGGTTCCTCCGCTGTGTTCGCAAGACCCTTGCCGTCCGCTCTGACATTCCTCAACGAATCTCCCGGTGCAGGGTGTGGCGCCGCAGGAAGGGGTTGTACTTACGGAGCTCCAAGCGGCCCGGAGTATTCTGTCGGTTCTTCGTCGTCACGTATCGTGAAGCCGGCTTGCCTTCCTTCTTCGCTTCGGTGCACTCTAGAATCACCAATACACGAGCTCCCTTCTTCTTGGCCATTGCTAATAGCCGCGCCTCTCTGTGAGACAGCCAGTGTCCACAAAATTACGACGCTCCAGAGCAGAGATGGCTTCAGAACAGCCACTGCACATGGAAGCGGACTGCGTCGTTCCACAGCGGCGAGGGAGTGGCGAAAGGCCAATGCATCCGCTGACGCAAGAGCTCATACCAGCCAATGGCTAGCCCATTGTGGAGGAGGAAGGCCACAATCGGTGCTGCCTCTGGCGTCCTTGCTCGGAGCACCCGCCGAACGAACTCGTCTACCAGCGCGTGTCCAGCCCCTTCCAGCACCAGGCTGCCCAGATGCTTCCAGAATAGATGAGCCAGGAATATCACCCCTCGCTCAAACGAGACCCCTAAGCCCAACAGCGGGGTGAACTGAACCCAGATCGCTCCATCGCGCAGGGTCCCAAAACGGAGCCGGTCATGGTATGGCACAAGCCCCTCCGAGATCGCATCGCGGAAGCGTAGGATTGCCCACTGGAGTCCCCCACCGTGGGTCAAAAGCACAGCGCCGGCTGCACCAAAGGGGTAGCCATAGCCTGTCTCCTGTCCAACCCCAAAACGCCACCACTGCGAAGCTAATGCCCCGGTCTTCCCGCCAATTCCCAAGGTTGCAGCCCCAAACCCCAAGTGCAGGTAGTTGCGCTGATACTCAGCAAGGTCCTTATAGCGCCGCAATGGTTCCAGGTCGGCCGAACCGAGGTGGAGTGTCAGAGCGCCCACCGGATGGAAGTCTTGCGTAACCCCCTCACGGCCCAAACGTCCCGTTCCATAGTAGACTGCAATGCTCGGTGCCTCGAGGAACCGCTCAACGAGGGGCTTCGGCCTCGGTGCTGCTCCTTCCTCGTCCTTGTCGTTCGTCTCCTGTGCCCTAACGTCGGCAAGGGCAAGCCACATCCCAAGAACAGCGGCACAGATCCACGCCACCATAAGCCAACAATTGGCTATGCAGTGCAACCAACAACAAGTTAGCACTTTCGCGAAAGTCGCCCAACGTCCAGCACATTGATGTCCGTTGAACTGCTTTCGTGCACCGAGTTCCCCGCACCCTTCCACCCAATTGCCTGCGCCTTCGCCATAGACCCGGTGTTCTGCGCTGCACGCTTTCCCACGACTGCAAACTTCCGCAAGGACCCCGCTGCAGCACTCCTCAACCTCCGCCCGCCACTGCCACAACCTCATACGGAACGCCTCTGCCGGGCACTCCGAGAGAGCATGGATGGATTGGAGCTTACAGCAAGTCAGCTTCGCTACCTGCAAGCGCTGCAGTCTGGCTCAGCATTAGCCGTCACGACGGGACAGCAGGTAGGCTTTCTTGGAGGGCCACTCTATACAGCTCTCAAGGCAGCAGCAGCCCTCGCTCTTGCCCAGCAGCTACAGGAGGTACTTCAGCGGCCGATCGTTCCCATCTTCTGGGTCGAAGACAACGACAGCGATGGTCGAGAAGCCGGCTCTAGTGTGTGGTGGCAACCCGATGGTACCCTCCAGCGCCTCGCTGCCGCTTCAGATGCTGAACTGCTGCAGCCCATTGCCGTCTCTGCTCGCTCACTCTCGCCGACAGGATTATGGCAGACCGCCCTCCGCCACATCCTCCCCGAGCTCTCGGACGAGCTTCGCTCCATTGTGCTCACCGCGTACAGCTACGGGAAGTCCTGGAGCCAAGCCTTTGTTGTGCTCCTCCACTGGCTCTTCGGAAGCTCCGGGCTCCTCTTCCTCCGAGCATCCGTTGCTCGGCGCCGCAGGCTCTTCTGCAGTATCGTCCAATGGGCCCTCTTCCAGAGCTCACAGCTTGAGGCTGCATTAGCCAAGGGAATCCAGCAGTTGCGCGCTTTGGGGTACCGAGAACTCATCACACCCCAGCATCCTCTCGTCCATTTCCACACTCCTGAAGGGTTCCGTTATCGAGTCCGGTACCTTCCGAGTGGGGAGTATGGTATTGCCCGCGAGCGCTATACCATCCAGCAGCTAAGCGCTCTGTTCGAGCAGGAGTGTACGGCCTTCTCTCCGTCCGCTCTCCTTCGCCCGTTGTGCCAAGATGCCATCCTCCCAACTGTGGCCGTCGTTCTCGGACCTGCTGAAGTCGCATACTGGGCACAACTCCGCGAGCTCTACGAGGCTCTACAAGTGCCGATGCCTGCCGTCATGCTACGGCCTTCCGTTACCCTTGTCCCGCCTCAACTCCATCGTCTGCTTGTGCAAGAAGGGTGGAGCGTAAGAGACTTCTTTGCCCCTTGGCAGGCGGTGGAACGTATCCTCCTGGAACGTCTACCACCTACGCAGCTACTGGAGCACTCCAGTAGCAAGCTCCAGACACAGCTCCAGCAGTGGTACCAGCACCTGTTGGCTCACCTTTGGGAGATAGACCCAACACTCGTACCTAGCCTTGGAGCGACGCACCACCGAATAGCACAGGCTCTGCAGCGTTGGCAGAGGCGATTCCGCGCTGCGCTCCGCCGCCGCTCAGAGACCCTCCTCTCCCGTGCCCGACGGGTGTGGTCGCTGGTATATCCCAACGGCCATCCTCAGGAACGCCTTATGAGCTGGCTCCAGCTCCTTGCTCTATGTGGACGCAGCGCCTTCCAAGAGGCCCTCGTGCACGCGACGGCACTTCCCTCGGGACACCACGCAATCCTCACGTTAGCACCATCCTCCGAACCTTCAACCGCAGACTAAGCTCCCGCAGCTTGCCCCGCGTTCGACCACTTAAGCTGTGGATGCACCGACCTTGGCTCGAGCTGCCGCGCCTCGTGGCCACCTGGTATTCTGCTACTGGTTGCTACACCCCCTACCCCTCATCCATGCAAAACTGGCGTCTGATCCAGGAGTCCACCCATTGTGGGCAAAACGATTCCCTGCCTCGTTACTCACAGCTGACTGCGGATAATGTCGTGGACTCGAACGACCCCGACACAAATCCCCTGCGAGTCCACTACCGGCAACACGCTGATCTGGCTAGGGCGATGCTCCATCAACTCTAGCGCTTCGGCCAGGGAAGCTTCCGGCGAAACCGTCACTGGTGTACGCGTCATGATATCGCTGACGCGCAGCGGGCGAATATCTTCGACCCGCTGTAGCGTTCGCCGTACATCTCCATCGGTCACAATCCCACACAGCCGGCCATCCTCCTCCACAACACACACGCATCCCAGTGCCTTCGAAGTCATCTCGATGAGCATCTGCCGAAACGGCGTCTGAGGGAGCACTCGCGGGATTGCGGTCCCTGTGTGCATAACATCTTGAACTCGTAGACTAGCCAGGCGGCCGAGCATCCCGAGAGGATGAGCAGCAGCAATGTCTTCTGGCCGAACACCTCGACGCCGCATGAGCGCTATCGCCAACGCATCCCCCATAACGAGCGCAGCCGTCGTACTCGTCGTAGGGATAAGGTTCAGCGGACATGCTTCCGCTGGTACCGCAACATCTAGTACCACGTCGGCTTGCTCCGCCAGCAGTGAATGCCGCTGCCCAACAATAGCCAGGATTCGGACATTCCGTTGCCGCAACCACGGGACCAGGGAACAAACCTCTGCTGTCGTGCCACTTTTCGAAATCAACACCGCTCCGTCCCCCGATCGCACAGCACCCAAATCTCCGTGTGGGGCCTCTGCGGGATGGAGAAAGGTAGCCGAAAGCCCAATACTCCGCAACGTTGCCGCGATCTTCTGGCCGATAATCCCTGATTTCCCAACTCCGCTGACGACCACGGAGCGCGCTGACTCCAACAACTCTACTGCCTCCTCAAACTCTGGTCCAATCCGCGCAGCAATGCTCAACAGAGCCTCTGCCTGCTGGTGGAATACCCTACGCGCAAGCTCTGTCGAGACCTCCAACACAGCAGACTCCGTCGCCCGCTCCGAACTGCCTCGAAGACTCATCCGGGCGGCCATTGGAACTGGCGTCCCCCCAGCAGGTGGAGATGGAGGTGAAAGACCGTCTGCCCTGCATCCCGATTGCAGTTCAAGACGAGTCGGTAGCCGCTCTCAGCAATACCATGCCGCTCCGCCAACTGCCGAGCTACCCAGAGGAGCCTCCCCAACAACGGAACATCATCTGCTGTTGCCTCGTTTAGAGTCGGGAGGGGCTTCTTGGGGATAATGAGGATGTGGACAGGAGCTTGGGGGTTGATGTCCCGAAATGCTAACACCTCGTCGTCTTCGTATTCGATCTGTGCTGGGACCTCTCGACGGATAATACGAGCAAAGACAGTCTCGGACATTTGTACCCCTTCCTCAGCCTTTTCAAATAGAGCGAGAGCCTTCTGCCCTCCCACGGCAGGGATGCAACGGAAGGCTCTCGCTGGTAGCAAGCCGTACTGTTAGCGGACGAGTGTGATAGACTGCGTGTAGTGCTGATCGCCGATGAAGATACGCCAGCGGTACGTACCTGCAGCCGCCGGTACTCCACCGTCAGCCGTTCCATCCCATGTTAAGAGATGGTTTCCGGCAGGCAGAACATCGTCGACAACCACCCGAACAAGCCGCCCAAGAGCATCGACAACCTCCGCCCGTACGCGGCTGTTCTCCGGCAGGCGCAGCTCTACGCTCGTCTGAGAGCCGAAGGGGTTAGGCGAACTCTGACCAACCCAAACTTCCCCGTCACCAAGCGGCGTCAGGCTGATGACGTGGCTGAACTGCTCCTGTCCATCGCGAGCAACCAACCGCAGGCGATACTGGTACTCTACGCCAGGCTGGACTTGGAGATCTTCGTAGCGGTAACTCTCGCCACGCTGCTCATCACCGACGGCACGCTCACTGTAGATCGGGGCCCATGGCTCTGCATCAAAGGTACGCCGCTCCAAGATGAAGCGCTCCAGCAGCGCCTCTGACGCCGTAGCCCACAACAACACATTCTTCCGCCGCTGTGCCATGCCGTCAAAGCTCGCCAACTGTGCTGAAACCGGCCGCGCTGTATTGTATGCGCGCTCACCCAGATAAGGCCGGACCAGCGGTATCCAGGTCCCGCGGCTGCGCGTAGCATAACTGCCTACCATACCCGCAAAATTCAGGTGAGGGTAGGCTACGGGTCCGACCGTCGGCATGAACTGGCCCCACTGTCCGCCATCCAGAGTATTCTGGAAGGCAAAGACGTTATCGTTGATAAGCGCTAATCCTTGGCGTATCCGCAGTGCTTTGTCGATCATGAGCTGATAGTTCTGGATCCCAGGAGTTGGAATCGTAGATACATTCGTCGTCACCATACCCATCCGCGACCTCGAGGCTCCTAACTCGAAGCCGACAGAACCGCGCTGCGCTACCGCTGCCCAATAGTCACCCGCTGGCAGTACTACTGGCTGCGGCAGAATATAGAAGGAGAAGCGGTCGTAGACGCCATCTGGCATCGGACGCCAGACCGGGCGCCCCTGCTCGTACACTAAAGTGTCCCCAAAGCCACGAACTCGGCTGATACGGCTCCCCGTGATGAGCGTCTGTGGGATCGTCGTGCCACGATAGAGTGAGAAGGAGACATAGTTGAAGTCCTGGTTGAGGCTGCCAAAGAAGGCCATGTAGCCATACACCGTGTCCTGCGCCCGTAGCCGGAAGCGCATCGCCAACTGGCCAGAACCGTCCCCGCCAGGGGGTCCATAACGTGTCGTTACATTATCTGTCGGCCCCTGGGGGTAGCAGAATAGGTTCAGCCCCCGGCCTGGAATACCCGAGAACTGCTGATCTGGCACGTTGTTCTTGCTAGAGCCCAAATTCTCTGGGTCAGCCTCGTATGCGAAGGAATTCCCAAACCTGAGGTCAAAGATCGTGTAGTTTTCGTCGTTCAGCGGCTCTAGATCCCCACCGGGGATGAAGATGCGCGCCGAGATAACATAACGTCCGGGCCCTGTCCCCTTGTTCCGGGCATCCCAATCAGGGAAGGGGATCTCTACCTCCCGGTTGCCACCTAAGAGGGGAACATACTTTGACATCGCGTGGATGACCTGTGGATCACCTTCTCGGCGAATGACAACCCCCACATAAAACCCCCCAGCCGCTAGTCCTGTATTGTTGGAGATCTTGACGCTAATTGGAATGCGCGTCGCCTGGCTGGCTGGCAGCATCGTGTATGGGACATTCACCTTCACCGCCGACACCTCTAAGTCCGTCACCTCCGTCGGGAAGAGAATCCGGACGTTGTCCACGTAGTAATTATCCTCATCATCATCGGGCGGCGGAGGTGAGCTCATGTCTCGCTTTGCCCGGACCCACAGGCGGAAGCGGAAGTTCTTCGCACCCTCGTTGGGCCAGCGAATAATTGTGTCGGGGATCGGAATGAAGATCTTCCGGAACTCGAAGTCCTTGCCATCGTCGTAGAGATCTGCCCGTAGACCTTCTGCTGGCGTTAAGGGCATGTTGTAATCCAGCGAGTCAAAACCGCGGTTGTAACCGCCTGCACCGAAGAGTGTGAAGGCAGAGTTGTTCGTTACCGGAGACGCACCTCGACGCGGATGATGGTTCCAAGCAGTGATATTTGTAATGTTCGTCAACCCATCCCAACTGGGGCGAGCAAACTCTATCCGAAGCTCGTCTGGGGCACTCCCGTAAGTGTTCGTCACAATCCCATTCAGAACTACCCGAGGCTCTGGCCCGATGTTCTGATTATCCGACCAGCCACGATCATACCAGTTTTCAGCCGGCCTACCCGTCCGCTGCACGGACACAGAGAGCACAGCTCCGATGCGTCCACGCAAGTCGATCGGGAAACTAATGATCTGGTCACCATTCGGCAGACCAGGCCAGTCATCACCGTTGAGCATGACACGATTGAGCCGGATGACCGGCGAATTCAGCGTAAAGTTGGGATTATTTGCTGCTCCATACTCGCCACGTGGCGGAGGCGGGTTGTAGCAGACTTCGTCGCCAGAGACGACGTCCGCCTCCAAGCTCACCCACTTCTTGACAGAAGGCATAGGAACCCCATCAATGACATGGAACTCTCGGACGTCATCGTTGAACGCTTCTAGGCGACGGATCACGAAGAGGTTGATGCTCGTTGTATCGTCGAACGGCCACCGATCCCCTAAGCTCTGCCCCTCGGGCGTCACGGGATCCAAGATCACAACGGCACGCAAGCGTCCAATATGCCGTTCTATGAATTCATTGGCCTCAAAGGGTGGGAACTCTACCCGAACAAAGTTGTATGGTGGGATTCCGTTAGCCGTTGGTGGATAAGGAATAGGATTCCCGTTGACATCACACAGGCTAATCCCAGAATTCGGATCGGAGAGGGCTTGATGAGTAATCGCAAGGGAACGGCTGTAGACAACCTCTCCTGTTGCTTGATTGAAGATCTGGAAACGCACACGGAATTGAACATCTTGCCGCTGGTAGTTGATTCCTGTTGGCGACCCCGTGGGCCCTTGGATATCGTTGGTCAGGTTCTGGAAAATCCCTACTGGCTGAATAGCACCCAACACCTGATCACCGGCCAATAGCTCGAAGTTGTTCGGGGCAGCAATCGTAGAGTCAAAGTCCATCGTCCGACCTGGGCCTCGCCGGCGCACTTTGTACTGCACGCTCCATACCCGACCGACGTTCTTCCACTGCTTCCACTTGATCGCGAAGAAGTTGTAGAACACGTTTCGTGTCGGCCCAACGGCGAAAATGGTCGGCGGGTTTCCTTCATGCGAAAACTCTGTGAACTGTAGGTATGGTGTTAGGGCACCGGAAACGTTGGTCTTAGAATCAAAGTTGATGTGACGAGCATATCCTCGTAAGCCAACCGTTGAGTTGTAGAGGAAGAGGACTTCCGCCGGCACTGGCCAGCCGCTTACTGTCACGACTCCAGAGAAGCGGGAGTAGATGTACGTAATCGAGCTGTCTAAGCGATTCAGCACGACCTGGAGGTCGCAGGACACAAAGGGCACATTTGGAACCCCTGGTCGTATATCGGCTGGAAAGCTAACAGTACCGTATGGGGTAATCTTCGACCCGCGCGGTGTGAGGTTGATGAAGTAAATGACCAACCTGTTGCCCGTGGGATCGCGGTAATACCATACCTGCCCAAAGTCATCCACTGTCTGCTGATGAGGGTTCCACACGGACAACTGCAGATCGTCCCACAGAGGGGCAAGGAGCGGAGTGTACTGATTCATGCCGCTGATTGTGGCAGTATTTAGGCGGACATTACTGGGATTTCGAATCCCTTGTGTCGCTGCTCCAGTCCCAGAGGCAACCCCTAGGGCCACGTACTGATACCCCCAGTTGTCGGGGATAGTCATATCCGCAGTCCCTCGAACGAATTGGTCGTCACTGTTTGGATCCACACCGATTCGGTTACCCCCGTCGTCGTAGAGGTAGCGCCGATTGGAGAGCACAATAATGCCGTTAGTAGAGACGTAGAAGCTATCGTACCGTACCCCATTGAAGTAGAAGGGAAAGCCGATGGGAATCGGCCCAGCAAACGCATTGTCTGTAGAGTCGCTCATCTGGCTGGGATTCCGGAAATAGGGCTTACCCTCCGGATGCCCCTCCCAATAGGTCACTGGAAATTGATTGGGGCCAGAGACAATCTTACGCCAGTACTGTGGATTCTGATCCAGGCTCACGAAATCTCGAGCTGGCTGTGGTTTCCACAGCTCCGGCTCAGGCCCCTGGGTATCAACAAGGTAGTAACCTGTTGACACCGCTGGTTGTGTACGAGGATTTGCACCAGCCGGATTAAAGGGACCGGGATAGGAGTACACCGTCGCTGAGCGCATACCACTGCGCCGAGCTGTTGCTTCAGCCGTTACCATCCATATCCCAACGGCCGCAAGGAGTAGACATCTCACAAGAGCGAACCACTTCATTCTAGCCCTCCGCGCCTATATATGGGACTGCTCCTACACATCGTTTGCGTAGGCACAATATTAGCAAAAAAGCCGCATACGCTGACTCCTCTCTGCCCGTAGTCTCGGCACGAATATAACTCTTTCACCCCTAACGCAGACTAGACTATGGAGGCGAAAGATGATCGAGCCACTAATGGCGAGTAACTTTGCGCACCTACATCATGAGCCCCGATTATGCTCAAAGAGCAAGTTCGACAGTACTGGGACCAGCAGCCCTGTGGAACTCAATTTACCCACCTCCCCTGGGGGACTAGCGAATTCTTCACAGAAGTGGAACGCTTCCGGTATGCTGTCCAACCCTTTATGCACCGACTCATTGGCTTCCACCGCTATGCCGGCAAGCGAGTTCTCGAGATTGGCTGCGGCCTAGGAACAGACTTACTCCAGTTTGCCCGTGGGGGAGCAACGGTCACAGGTATAGACTTGAGCCCCCAGAGCGTAGAGCTTGCACGCCAGCACTTCGAGCTCCGAGGTCAAGAGGGAACGTTCTTAGTCGCCGATGTAGAGCAGCTTCCTTTTCCAGACAACACCTTCGACGTTGTGTACTCCTTCGGTGTCCTCCACCACACACCAAACATTCAGCACGCCCTTGCTGAAATCTATCGTGTCCTGGTCCCTGGTGGTGAGGTCATCCTCATGCTCTACCACCGCCACTCGCTCCACGTATGGCTAGGAACCCCGCTCTACATCGCCCAGACGCTTCGGCAGCAACGAGGTCTTCGGGGAATGGCCCTACTTGGCACGACACTGGCCGAGCTGGTCCACAACTACCGACGATGGGAAGCCGAATGGGTCCGCGTCTATGATGGGCCAGCAAACCCCCTCGGTCGAGCCTTCTCCCGCCGCGAGGTCAAGCAGCTCCTCCATAAGTTCCGAGCAATTCGAATCCGGCTCTGTGACCCGATCCGACGCCGGTTCCCATCCTGGCTCAACGAGTTTAACCAACGCCTACTGGCTCCACTGTCCGGCTTCTACCTCATTGTGCGAGCGCGCAAGTGAAGTCTCGCGACGTAGCAGCCTTCCTAGACTCTCTCGTGGATCATGCTGCCACAACTTCTGGAACTTGCTTATCAGCGGGGTTGGCTAACCGCAGCTACTCCCACCTTGCCAGTCGTTAGCGTGGGAAACATCACCGTTGGGGGAACCGGCAAGACTCCCGTCACACAAGCCATAGCCCGCTACTGCCTCCAGCGTGGCCTACGGCCCGGAATCGTGCTGCGCGGCTACCGGCGCCGTTCCCGCGGAGCGTTGCTAGTTAGCTTCGGCAATGGCCCGCAGGTAGAATGGCAGCAGTGTGGAGATGAAGCCTGGCTCCATGCGTGGAAGCTCCCACAGGCCATCGTTGCCGTTCACCGACGTCGGGAAATAGCCGCTACACTTGCCCAGCAAGCAGGGGCTAACATCATCGCTGCCGACGACTGTTTTCAGTACCGTCGACTCCGACGCCACTTAGAACTCGTTCTCGTTGATCGGCGCACACTCTACGGTCGCTTGCTACCCTTCGGTCCACTCCGCGAGCCACGTTCAGCCCTCAAACGAGCCCACATCCTCCTGCTCAACGGTGTCGAGCCATATGAGCTCCCACCGTTTGTACAAGAGCTCCCCTGGGTACGGGTCGAATTTCGCTCTGCCGAGATTCAGCAATGGACGTTGGCCGGTCCCAGTCTACTCCCCGGTCCATTGCCCGAACCTGTTGCAGCCTTCGCCGGGATTGCTTATCCGGAGCGCTTCCGGGACAGCCTGCTGACTACGGGCTGGAGGATAGGTCTCTGGCTCCCCTTCCCCGATCACCATCCCTACAGCCCTCGAGACCTCTGGCACCTGTTCGCTCGCTGTCAGCGCTTGTCACTCCGCTGGGCCGTGACGACGGAAAAGGATGCTGTACGCCTATGGCCGCTCCTCTCGGAGTTTGCTGCAGCCGGCGTTACCCTCATTACGGTCGCCGTTACTGCCGAATTCGGACAGGGAGCTGAGCATCTCTGGACAAGCTTGGATAGGCTCCTCCAGCAACTGCGCCGCCAAACGGAAGACGTCGCGGAGCATCTCAAACGTTAGCCGCCCAGTGAAGGTGTTCTGTTGGCTAGGGTGGTATGAGCCGAGCAAGAATGGCGCCGGAGGTTGCCAGTAGAGCACCCCGTGGGCAAACCGGACTCGCGTTTGAATCCAGCCGAATTCACGAAACAGGCGGAGCGACTCCCGGAAAGCAATGCTGCCGAGGGCAACAACCCCACGAAGGTGAGGCAGCAACGCCTCAACCGTGCGCTTCAAAAACGGCCGGCACGCCTGAATCTCTTGAGGAGTCGGGGTATTCTGTGGCGGAGCGCAGTGGACGACCGCTGTGATGGCAACACCGTACAGTTCTAGACCATCGCCGCGATGGTACGACTCTGGCTGGTTTGCGAAGCCCGTCTCGTACAGAGCTCGGTAGAGGAACTGGCCGGAGCGGTCACCAGTGAACATCCGGCCAGTTCGGTTTGCCCCGTGGGCTGCTGGAGCCAACCCAACGATGAGGAGCCGGGCGCTCGGAGAGCCAGTGTTGGGCACAGGGCGCCCCCAGTACTTCCAGTCCCGGTAGGCTGCACGCTTGCGATAAGCGACCTCCTGACAGTACTGCCGCAGTCGCGGACAACGCTCGCACGCTACAATCTCCTCCTGCAGTCGCTGCCACTCACTCTCGCCACGCTGGGCTTGCCTGCTCTCCACTGCAGCACTCCTCCACGACGCTCTTACACTGGGGACACTGTCCATGTCCATGGACCCAGACCAACGGCCCCATGTAGTGGCAGTATGGGCAGACCGCTACAGAAAGAGGAGCCGCAGAGCGATGCACTTCCTGCAGAGGAAGCCGTGGCTGTGAGTACAGCGGGCTCTCCGTATAGCGCCGGACGCGTCGCATTGAAGAGGGCTCTAACTAAGGGGTAGCCTATGACGCACGGTACAGCCTCTTCCACGGAGCACTCATGCCCAACAGGACACACGTTGCTAGTCTCTGCCTACTACAGCGCCCTTCTTCCCACAGGCTCCGCAGCCGTTGGAGGAACTAGTCCCCGCTGGTCACCGTCCTGGTGGCCCACAGCTCTAGTTTCTACTTCCGCAAATAGGGGCTCTGCAGTCGTTGTAACGAGGATGTCCTGATACCGCCGCTGCCCTGTTCCTGCTGGAATGAGCTGCCCCAGGATGATATTCTCCTTAAGGCCCCGCAGTTCATCTACCTGGGCAGCAAGGGCTGCCTCTGTGAGTACGTTGATCGTCTCCTGGAAAGAGGCTGCGGAGAGCCAAGAGTCCGTGCTGAGCGCTGCCTCAGTAATTCCCAGTAGGATCGGCTCTGCTGTTGCTGGCTCAGCATCTCGTGCTTTTGGCGGCTGTTTCTCCTTCTTCTGGAGCTCTACAACCGACTCACGGAACTTGCGTCGGGGTACGACTTCACCTACGTGGAACTTGGAGTCGCCAGCATCGGTGATAACGACGCTGTTCTTGAGCCGTTCGTTCTCCTGCTGGAACACGAGGCGGTCCACTATGTCGCCTTCCAGGAACATGGAATCGCCCGGGGAAATGATCTTGACTCGGCGTAGCATCTGCCGGATGATGATCTCCACGTGCTTGTCGGCGATGTTAACACCCTGCATTCGGTAGACCTGCTGAATCTCGCGCAGCAAGTACTCCTGCACCGCTTGCACACCCTGGATACGCAGGATGTCGTGTGGATCGATTGGCCCTTCCGTCAATCGTTCACCGGCTCTGACACTGTCGCCGTCCTGGACGAGGATGTGGCGAGTAGCCGATACTCGATACTCCTTCTCCGTCAGCCCATCGTGGCTGACGAGCTTAATGATACGCTTCCCTTGGTCTCGACCTTCACCCAACCGAAGCGAAACGACACCGTCGATTTCTGCGACGACTGCAGGGTTCTGAGGTCGGCGGGCCTCAAACAGCTCTATGACCCGTGGTAACCCACCAGTAATGTCCTGGAGCTGGCGGATTTCACGTGGGATCTTCGCTAAGATTTCGCCTGCTTCCACTCTCTCGCCATCCTCTACGAGTAGATGGGCCCGCGCAGGGATGATCTCTGCGTGGATCGTCCTGCCGGTCTCGTCTAGGATCTCAATCTGTGGAGTCAGGCCCCGCTCTCGTGGGTGGATGACAACCTTAGTGAGGTGCCCCGTTTGCTCGTCCACTTGCTCCAAGTAAGTAGCACCAACCTTAAGGTCACGGTACCGCACCTGTCCAGATACGCGGGCCAAGATCAGCAAATTGTACGGATCCCACTCGTAGAGCTGTTCTCCTCGCTGGACGAGTTGTCCCTCTTGCACGTAGAGACGCGCCCCCACCGGGAGATCGTACCGCACCAATTCTCGATTGCCCTCTGGCTCCACGATAACGAGACTAGCTCCTCGAGCCAATACGACGTGGACATTCTCTCCATCTTCCCCAGGTTGTGGGACCGACCGAAGGCCACGGAACTGGACGATGCCCCCGAACTTTGCTGTAATAACAGACTGCGCTGTCGCCAGAAGGGCTGCCCCTCCGGTGTGGAACGTTCGTAGAGTTAGCTGTGTCCCTGGTTCCCCGATAGACTGCGAGGCTATCGTCCCGACGGCTTCCCCAACCTCCACTAACTGCCCTGTGGCAGGATTGCGGCCATAGCACTTCGCACAGACCCCACGAGGGGCCTCGCAAGTCAGCACTGATCGTATTGGAACACTTTCTATCGGGCTGTCGGCAATCGCCTGTGCCGCTTCCTCATCGATAATGTCGCCTCCGCGCACAATTACCTTACCTGTTAGCGGATGGACGATGTCTCGCAGAGCCACCCGCCCTAAGATTCGCTCGTAGAGAGAGATTTCTAGCTCCTCACCCTCCTTGATACCGCTCACTTCTATCCCGCGGATAGTGCCGCAGTCGTGCATCGTTACGATGACATCCTGCGCGACGTCGTGGAGGCGCCGGGTGAGGTACCCCGCATCGGCTGTCTTCAGGGCTGTGTCAGCCAGCCCTTTCCGAGCACCGTGAGTGGAGATGAAGTACTCTAGCACCGATAGACCTTCACGTAGGTTGGAGGTAATCGGGTTCTCAGTCAGCTCGGCGGCAGCACCAGGGGCTGTCTTCTGCGGCTTCGCCATCAGACCCCGGAGCCCTCCAAGCTGTCGGATCTGCTCCTTGGAGCCACGAGCCTGAGAGTCCAGCATCATCCAGAACGTGTTGAACCCATCCTGGTGGCGAGCTAACTCACGGTAGAGGTGATCTGCTACCTGATTCGTTGCCGAGGTCCATGCATCAATGACCTTGTTGTATCGCTCGTTCGGGGAAAGGATCCCCATCATATAGGCCTCGTTGATCTTGTCCACCTCCTCCTGAGTAGCGCGAATGATCGCCTCTTTCTCAGGCGGTATAATGACGTCGTCGATGCTCACGGTCAACCCGCCCTCTGTAGCGAAGCGGAAGCCCATGTCCTTGAGGGCATCCAGGAACTCTACCGTTCGAGCCAACCCAACAACTCGGAAAGCTTGTCCAATCAGCTGGCGGAGCCGTTTCTTGGTCAGCAGCTCATTGACAAACCCTAACTCTGGAGGAACGATCCGGTTGAAGATGATGCGCCCAACGGTGGTCTCTATTAGCTGTCCGTTGACACGCACCTTGACCTTTGCGTGGAGCTCCACGTGCCCGGAGTCATACGCCAAGATAGCCTCTTCGGGAGAAGCGAAGAACTTACCCTCTCCGAGAGCACCATGGCGGACCTTCGTCAGGTAGTAGAGTCCCAACACCATATCCTGGCTGGGGACTGCTATCGGCTCTCCATTCTGGGTATGCATGATGCTATGGGGCGCTAACATCAGCAACAGCGCCTCCATCTGTGCCTCATGACTTAGCGGCACGTGGACCGCCATCTGATCGCCGTCGAAATCAGCATTGAATGCAGTGCAAACAAGCGGATGGAGCTGGATGGCTTTCCCTTCTACCAAACGCGGCTGGAAGGCCTGAATGCCCAGCCTATGGAGAGTAGGAGCACGGTTCAGGAGTACTGGGTGCCCGTCGATGACGCTATCCAAGACATCCCACACTACCTCTTCCTTCCGCTCCACGAGTAACTTAGCGCGCTTCGCCGTTCGGGCATAACCACGTTCGATGAGCCGGCGAATCACGAAAGGCTTGAAGAGTTCCAGCGCCATATCCTTTGGCAAACCACACTCGTGGAGCCGTAGCTCCGGGCCGACCACGATCACAGAACGCCCAGAGTAGTCCACACGCTTCCCGAGGAGATTCTGTCGGAAGCGCCCCTGCTTCCCGCGGAGCGCATCCGCCAACGACTTCAACGGACGCTGGCCTGTACTACGAGCAACACGGCGGCTATTGTCAAACAGCGCATCCACTGCCTCCTGCAGCATCCGCTTCTCGTTGCGCATAATCACCTCAGGAGCCCGAATCGCAATCAGCTTCTTGAGGCGGTTGTTGCGCATAATGATGCGCCGATAGAGCTCGTTGAGGTCAGAGCTAGCAAAGCGCCCGCCCTCAAGGGCAATCAACGGACGCATCTCCGGAGGAACGACAGGGATGATCTCTAGGACCATCCACTCCGGCTTGTTCGGCTTATGCCCCTCCCGTGGGAGGAACCAGCTGAGGATTCTCAAACGGCGCAGAATCTCCTCGCGCTCTTGCTTTGTCATCCGCTCTTCCAGTGTCAGACGCTGGCGCAGTCCCCAGTAGGTCTTCTCTACATCCAAGCGCCGTAACATCTCCCGCAACGCCTCCGCCCCGGTGAGGGCTAGGAAGTTGCGAGAATGCTCCATTGCCTGGAGGTACTCCTCCTCCGTCAAGAGGTCACCAATTTCAAGCCCCGAGTCACCAGGCTCTAGGACGACGTAGGATTCATAGTAGGCAATCCGCTCAACATCCCGCGAAGGCATTCCTAGGACCACAGCCAGCATGTTTGGCTGTGATCGCATGAACCACGTATGCACTACCGGTACGGCCAAGTGAATGTGTCCGAAGCGCTCTCGCCGGACAGAACGCTGGGTCACCTCTACGCCGCACCGGTCGCACACGATGCCTCGATAGCGGATCCCCTTGTACTTGCCGCAGCTGCACTCCCAGTCGCGGATCGGCCCGAAGATCTTCTCGCAGAAGAGTCCATCCCGCTCAGGCCGGAAGGAGCGGTAGTTAATCGTCTCTGGCTTGAGCACCTCACCGTGGGAGCGCTCTAAGATAGATTCGGGGGAAGCCAAGGCAATCCTGATCCCAGAGAACCCTTTTCGCGGAATCTGCCAGCTCTGCATGGACAGCTGACCTACCTCTTGGCCAACAAGCTCTACGGAACGATCTCTACCTCCAGAGCCAGGCCCTGGAGCTCACGCTGAAGGACACGGAAGGCTTCCGGAATATGAGGATTCGGCGTTGGCTTACCGTTCACCAACGCTGCATAGAGCTCTGCACGCCCAACGACATCGTCGCTCTTCAGCGTCAGCATCTCCTGCAGCGTATAAGCAGCACCGTAGGCCTCTAGAGCCCAAACCTCCATTTCGCCGAGACGCTGTCCACCCATCCGAGAGCGTCCCCCCAGGGGCTGCTGCGTGATAAGTGCATACGGCCCTGTGGAGCGTGCGTGAATCTTGTCCTCCACCATGTGGATCAGCTTCATCATGTAGATGTAGCCAACGGTAACGCGCTCGTGGAAGGGTTCGCCAGTCCGACCGTCGTAGAGGATGGTCTTCCCGTCGGGCGGGAGTCCGGCTTTACGAAGCCACTCCTGCACGTCCTCCCACGTCGCACCGTCAAAGACTGGGCTAGCGAAGTAGACACCCAACTTAGCCGCCACCCACCCAAGGGCCGTCTCCAGTAGCTGCCCAAGATTCATGCGCGATGGTACACCCAGAGGATTGAGCACGATGTCTACCGGCGTTCCGTCAGGTAAGAAGGGCATGTCCTCTACAGGCACAATCTTAGCCACTACTCCCTTGTTTCCGTGACGGCCAGCCATCTTATCACCAACCTGAATCTTCCGCCGCTGGGCCACATAGACCTTCGCCATCTTCAGGACACCTGGTGGCAGTTCTTCGCCGGCTTCGAGCCGGAGTTGTTCGGCCCGCAATTCCTTCTTGATACTCTCTCGTTTCTGGAGGTACCTCTGCAGAAGCTGGCGGACCAGGCCCATCGTATGTTCATCCTCTACCCACGGCTGACGGCCAGCGTCAAGCTCTTCCGGACGCAGCTTACCTTGCTCAAAACGCTTCATCAGCTCTTCAGCTACCAGCTTCGTACCAGCCCTCACGACCGTGCGTCCCTCTCGGTCGACGATCCCAAGGCTTCGCTGGCCATCTAGCAGCCGTCCCAAGCGGCGGACGCACTCCTCGTCTAACTGACGGAGTAGTTCTTGCTCCTTCTTCTGGAGCTGTTCACGGCGGCGCCGCTCATCACGCTGGCGGAGCTGACCGTCCTCGTAGAAGCGACGGCTGAAGAGCTTCGTGTTGATGACCGTACCATAGAAGCCTGCTGGAACCCGCAGCGATACGTCCCGCACATCCCCTGCGCGGTCTCCGAAAATGGCCCGAAGCAGTTTTTCCTCCGGTAGTGGATCAGACTCCACTTTCGGAGTAATCTTGCCGATCAGGATATCCCCCTCTTTGACGCGCGTGCCAACCCGCACCAAGCCGTTATCATCCAAGTTGCGAATCTCCTCTTCGCTGACGTTCGGGATGTCGCGTGTGAACTCTTCCTCTCCGCGCTTCGTGTCCCGCACCTGTGCTGTGAACTCTTCGATGTGGATGGAAGTGAAGACATCTTCGGCTACTAAGCGCTCCGAAATGACGATGGCATCCTCGAAGTTGTAACCCCGCCACGGCATGAAGGCCACTAGGACATTCCGGCCCAGAGCTAGCTCACCGCGGTCCGTCGCAGCACCATCGGCTATCGGCTGTCCCTTACGCACTCGCTGTCCTACTCGCACGAGCGGACGCTGGTTGATACACGTGTCTTGATTGCTCCGGACAAACTTCTTCAGCCGGTATGTCACAACCGGCTCATCGTCAAAACTGATGAGCTTTTCTTCGGGGGAAGCGGTGTCGTCATACCGGATCCGGATAGTGTCAGCGCTGACGTATTCAACCACACCATCACCTTCAGCCAGGAGGAGAGCACGGGAGTCACGAGCTATCTTGCCTTCCAGTCCCGTACCAACGAATGGCGCTTCTGGCCGCACCAACGGAACCGCCTGCCGCTGCATGTTGGAGCCCATCAGTGCCCGGTTGGCATCGTCGTGCTCCAAGAAGGGGATGAGCGAAGCCGAAGCGCTGGTGATTTGATCCGTGGCAACATCCATGTAGTCGACCTCCTCTGGCGCTACGAGTACAAAGTCCCCGGAGCGCCGCGCCCGGACCCGAGGCACTGCAATCCGGCCCTCCTCATCTACTGGGGTCGAAGCAGGAGCTATGACTTTGTCCTCCTCATCATCGGCAGCCAAGTAGACGATTTCATTTGTCACCCGCCCTTCAACAACCCGACGGTACGGTGTTTCTATGAAGCCATACTTGTTGACTCGCGCGTACAGGGCAAGCGACGATATGAGCCCAATGTTGGGTCCCTCTGGGGTCTCGATTGGACAGAGTCGGCCGTAGTGGGTGTAGTGCACATCACGTACCTCAAACCCAGCACGTTCACGGTTCAGACCACCGGGGCCGAGGGCCGAAACACGGCGTTTGTGAGTTAACTCGGCCAAAGGATTGGTCTGGTCCATGAACTGAGAGAGCTGGTTAGTGCCGAAGAACTGGTTCAGCACACTGTTGATCGTGCGCGCATTGACCAGCTCAGCAGGGGTGATACGCTCCTCACCTCCAAAAGTGCTTAGACGATCTCGAATCGTGCGTGCCATACGCGACAACCCCAGTACCATCTGTGCCGTTAGCTGCTCGCAGACCGTCCGGACACGCCGATTCGCCAAATGGTCTTGATCATCGATTCCACGCCTTCCTTCAGCAACCTCTAGGAGATAGCGGATTGTTGCAACAATGTCTTCTACCGTCAGATGGGTCACCTCTAGCGGCACTTGCAGCCCAAGCTTGGTATTGATCCGGTAACGTCCAACAGTATCAAGCTCATATCGCTTCGGCGTAAAGAAGAGACGTTCCAACAGCTGGACAGCCGTCTCTAAGTCAGGGGCCTCGCTCGAGCGCATCTGGCGGTAGATGAGCTCCAGAGCCTCCTCACGATTACGTGTAACGTCTTTCCAAAAGGTCTTAACCAACACAGGCTCTTGCTCTGGGTCCTTGTGGGTAAAGACGCGGAAGCTCGCTATATGGGCCCTCCGTAGTCGCTCTGTCAGTTCCTCAGAGAGAACCTCGCCGCGATGGGCCAAGATCTCCCCTGTAGAAAGATCCACAATCTCGCTGGCAATCCGCCGCCCTACGTACTGCTCGACTTCCCGAGGGTCTACCGATAGAGAGAGCCCGAAGAGATCGTCTATGTCGTGGTCGTGGGAATAGCCTAGTGCCCGCAGGAAGGTAGTGACGGGGAACTTCTTCCTACGGTCGATGTAGACGTACATGACTTCGTTGATGTCGATGACGAACTCCAGCCATGCCCCTCGCAGAGGGATAATTCGGGCAGAGTAGATCGGTAAGCCGCTAGGATGGAGTACCTGATCGAAGAAGACTCCTGGCGAGCGATGGATTTGGGATACGATCACTCGCTCTGAGCCATTGATGATGAAGGTCCCCCGATCGGTCATGATGGGAATATTCCCCAGGTATACATCCTGTTCTATTGGCTCGATGTAGTCTTCCGACTCTGGGGAGACCCTGCTCGAAAGTCGGAAACGAGCCTTCAGGGTCTTGGCATACGTCAATTCCCGCTCGCGGCACTCCTCCTCTGAGTACCGCGGCGGTTCAAGCCAATAGTAGAGAAACTCCAATTGGTAAGTGCCAGTGGCATCTTCCACAGGAAACGTACTTAGGAACGCCTGTTGAAGCCCGACGGGACGCCGCTCCTGAGGAGGCACATCCTCCTGGAGGAACTCCCGGAAAGAGTCCAGCTGCAGATAGAGCAGATCTGGATACTGCGGTTCCCAGCGAAAACGCGCAAAACTGATCCGCTGCTGCAGGAACGATGCCCCATCTTCCGGTGGAATCTCGGCAGCCAACGCCCTCCCGGCAATGGATGCCTCGGGGAGCACCTCTCGTGAGGAATGGGGAACTTTCTCTGGCAGTTCTCGCTGCTGGATGGTAGCGTCACCGTTAGAGCCTACAGAGGCTGAAGCCTTTCGGCGGCCTGTCATAGTCCGTACCTACACGATCCAGTGAGACTTTTTAGGAGCGAAAGCAACACGCCCCTCTTCCCTGCTAACTGCAGGGGAGAGGAGTTCACACTTGCGGCTTTTTTACGGAAACACATACGCAGAGGAGCCCTCGCAGGGGCTACCTGCTTACTTGATCGTCACCTTTGCTCCAACCTCTTCCAGCTTCTTCTTGATATTCTCGGCCTCCTCTTTGGAAACACTCTCCTTGAGCAACTTCGGGGCAGCTTCCACTAAGTCCTTGGCTTCCTTAAGCCCCAGACCCGTCAGCTCCCGTACTACCTTGATAACGTTGAGCTTGTTTGGCCCAATCTCCGTCAGCTCCACGCTGAATTCCGTCTTCTCTTCCACGGCAGGAGCCGCTGCTGGAGATGCTGCAGTAACAGCAGCAACAGCCACTGGAGCCGCAGCCGTCACACCAAAGCGCTCTTCGAGGGCCTTCTTCAGCTCCGCTGCCTCCAAGAGCGTCAGACTGCTAATCTTTTCTACCAGCTCTTCCACGATGCTCGACATGGGTCTCTGCTCTCAACCTCTGTGGAACTTACTCCACCTGTCTGTTCCGCTGACGCGCAACTTCTTCAACCAAATACGCAATATCCCGTAGCACGGCGCCGATCGCACCAGCAATGCCAGCCACTGGAGCTTGAAGACTACCCAAGATGCCAGCAATCAGCTCTTCTCGGCTCGGCATAGCCGCTAGCTGCTCCAGCTGCTCTCCTGAGAAGTACTGTCCCTCTACGGACGCTGCTTTCAGCCTCGGTTTTTCCACACGCTTGATGAACTCATACAGGAGACGCGCCGGAGCAATCCCATCCGTATAGCTAAGAATGAGGGCTGTCTGACCTACGAGGTGTTGCTCTAGCTCCCGGTGATCTCCAAGGGCTTGCAGAGCGCGACGGATCAACGTGTTTTTGGCTACCTTGTACTCAATCCCCTTTTGGCGAAGCTCCATCCGCAAGGACTGAGAATCAGCCACCGTCATTCCGGCAAAGTCAACCATATAGATACCCCGCGCCCGTCCCAGCTTCTGGCGTAGCTCGTCTACAATCTCCGCTTTGCGCTGTCGTGTCAGCATCGGTAGTATGTCACCTGCATTACACAGGCTTCCCGACTCATCTTACAGCTCGGCATGCCCTCAGGACTCCCGTGCCTTGACGACAGACTGCTCGCTCACCGGGATACTAGGGCCCATCGTAGATGTCAGGTAGATACTTCGAATGTACTTCCCCTTTGCAGCTGGAGGTTTGGCTCGCAGGAGACTCTCGACAACCGCTCGGATATTATCCACCAGCTTGTTTTCTGGGAATGAAGCCTTGCCAACGGCTATATGAATGTTACCCCCCTTGTCGACTCTATACTCCACCCGCCCTGCCTTAGCCTCACGGACGGCAGCCGCCACATCAAATGTCACTGTCCCACTCTTCGGATTCGGCATTAGCCCACGTGGGCCCAAGATACGACCGAGCTTACCAACCTCTCCCATAACGTCGGGGGTTGCGATCGCCACATCGAACTCTAGCCAGCCACTCTGGATTTTCTGGATGTACTCCTGCAACCCTGCATAGTCCGCACCTGCTTGGAGGGCTTCCTGGTCCTTGGGTGGCTTGGCAAGGACGAGCACCCGTACCGTCTTCCCCGTTCCATGGGGGAGCACAACTGCACCGCGCACCATCTGATCCGCCTTCCGTGGGTCAACCCCCAGGCGGACGGCTAGCTCTATTGTTTCATCAAACTTCGCTGTTGCTACCTGCTTGATGGCTGCAACAGCCTTCTCCACAGGGACTGCACTCTCTTGTCCAAGCAAGCCCTGCAACTTCTCCACCGCTGCACGATAACGTTTGCTTCGCTTCTTCATCTCGCAGGTCTTACCCTTCCACGACAATCCCCATGCTCCGCGCTGTCCCTTCTAGCATCCGGACAGCACTCTCCAGGCTATCGCAGTTGAGGTCCTCCATCTTCTGACGGGCAATCTCCTCCAGCTGCGCACGGGTGACCTTCCCCACCTTGACCTTGTTAGGCTCTGAAGAGCCCTTCTCTATCCCTGCCGCCTTCATCAGCAGCACCGAAGCAGGCGGTGACTTCACCACGAAGGTAAAGCTCTTGTCAGAGTAGTACGTTACCACTACCGGCACCAGGGTCCCCGCCATCTTGGCCGTCCGCGCGTTGAACTGCTTGACGAACTCCATACCATTGAGTCCGCGCTGGCCGAAGGCAGGACCCACCGGGGGCGCCATCGTGGCCTCACCGGCCTTCAACAGGAGCTTGAAGGTACCGATGACCTTTCGTGCCATTCGTCGCTACTTCCGAACGTTGGGAGCCGTCTATGACGAAGAGGGAATTTCCCCAAGTGTATCTACACCCCTGGTGCCTGGACTGCCAACTCCACCTGGCCGATGTCCAGCTCCACCGGAGTCTTACGGCCTAAAATGCCAACTTCTACCTTGAGCTTCTGTCGCTCCAGGTTGACTTCAGTCACTACCCCAACGAAGTTTGCGAACGGTCCATCAATGATTCGAACAGGATCGCCAACGCTGAACTGCGTCTCTATCGTCGCCGTCTGCTTCCGTTCCTCCAGACGTGACAATACCCGCTCCACCTCTTCCGCACGCAATGGCACAGGCTGCGTCCGAGTACCAGCAAACCCTACAACACCCGTGACACCCTCGATGAGCTGCTGGAGCTTGCGATCCATCGCCGCCTCTACGAGGATGTAGCCCGGGAGGAAGCTCCGCTTCCGAGTTCGCCGCTTACCAGAGCGGATTTCGAAGACGGTCTCTTCGGGGACCACAATACTCCTCACCCGGTGCTGCAGACCATGGAACTGCAGTTCGTACTCGAGACGCTGCTTGACGCGATTCTCCTGGCCACTGGCTGTATAGAGAGCGTACCACCGAAAGGTGGGCTCTTTCTCCTCCGGAACCTGACGGGCAGCCAAAGGCATGGCCATAGTGTCAGAAAATAAACCTGAGCACAGCCGTGACGACCGTATCAACAATCCACGTGAAAGCGGCCAACAGTAGGCAGGTTACGACGACCACAACTGTCGACTCTCGCAGCTGCTCCCGCGTGGGCCAGCTGACCCTCTGCATCTCCCGGACAACTTCCTGCCCGAAGGCTTTGACCTTTGCTATCATGAGGCCGCGTTGAGAAACGCTATACAGAATCAGCACGGGTGGAGGGACTCGAACCCCCAACCTGCGGTTTTGGAGACCGCTGCTCTACCACTTGAGCTACACCCGTGAGCTGATGGCCGGATTTGAACCGGCGACCCCGTCCTTACCAAGGACGTGCTCTACCACTGAGCTACATCAGCATAGAGCGGGAAACGGGACTCGAACCCGCGACCCTCGGCTTGGGAAGCCGATGCTCTACCAACTGAGCTATTCCCGCGAGCGGGAGACGGGACTCGAACCCGCGACCCCGAGCTTGGAAGGCTCGCGCTCTACCAACTGAGCTACTCCCGCGAGCGGGAGACGGGACTCGAACCCGCGACCCTCGGCTTGGGAAGCCGATGCTCTACCAACTGAGCTACTCCCGCATCCGGCGTGGGCAGGGGAGGATTCGAACCTCCGAAGGCGTTCCGCCAGCAGATTTACAGTCTGCCCCGTTTGACCGCTTCGGTACCTGCCCCACGAAGTGCAAATATACCGCTTTCTCAGCCTCCGCAGGGCACTTCTTGAGGTTCCACAGCCTGGCCAGCCCGTACCCACGCAACGAATTCATCGAAGACGTAGCGTGCATCGTGTGGTCCAGGGGCAGCTTCAGGGTGGTACTGCACCGCCATGATTGGCAGTTCTCGATGACGCATACCCTCCAAAGTGCCGTCGTTGAGATTGATGTGGGTCACCTCTATGGCTGGCGGGAGCGTTGTCGGATCCACAGCAAAGCCGTGGTTCTGCGAAGTAATCTCCACTGCCCCTGTCCGTAAGTTCCGCACAGGATGGTTGGCTCCGTGGTGCCCAAACTTCAACTTGTACGTTCGTGCACCGAAGGCCAATCCCAGTAGCTGATGCCCCAAGCAGATTCCCAAGATCGGAACCCTCGAGCTGACCAACTTTCGTAGCTGTGGCAGGGCATAGCTGATCGCTGCTGGATCCCCCGGACCATTTGAGAGCACAACCCCAGCAGGCTCCATTTCCAAGATCGCTTCTGCAGGGGTCCGGGCAGGGACGACGCAGACTCGGCATCCCCGCTGCAAGAGGCTACGAATGATGGTGTGCTTGACACCGTAGTCAACCAAAACCACAACTGGTGCTGTCCCCGACCCCGACGGCTCCAACCAGTACGGAGATAGCGTCGTCACGTGGTCGGTCAGGTCTAGCCCTTCCATCAATGGGATGGCTCGTACACGCTCCAACAGCTCCTCTGGCGTCCCCTGAGCGGAGATAATCCCACGGAGTGCACCCTTGTCGCGAATCATCCGCACTAGCATTCGGGTATCAATTCCCTGTAGGCCAATCACGCCCTGTTGCTCCAAGTACTCCGCTAGCCCAAGCCGAGCGCGCCAGTTAGAGTAGGTGCGGGAACATTCATGCACGACGATACCTTCCACCTGGACTCGGCCCGACTCCCAATCCTCTAACGTGATGCCGTAGTTGCCGATGTGCGGGTACGTGAAGGTGACAATCTGACCGCAATAGCTGGGATCGGTGAGGATCTCCTCATACCCGCTCATAGCCGTGTTGAAGACGACCTCACCCGCAGCCTCCCGGTCAACAGCTCCAAATGCAGAGCCCTCAAAGACGGCACCGTTCTCTAACACTAGGAATGCCCGCACTTGCATGCAGGTCCCGACGCTTGTTGGACGTCGGGAACGCAAGTTAGCGAAACCGTGTAATTTGGTGCTCCAGGCTTGAAGTCTACCATCGGTTGTACATCGTCCATCCGCCTTCGCCGCGCGCTTCCAGCCCATAGAGAACGGTCGTGCCTATGAGGTGCCGTCAGCGTACAACCCGCTGACGAAGAAAGTCCTTGTCCTCAACCGAGGCTACGAGCCTGTCAGTATCTGCTCGGTCAAAAAGGCAGTCCTCTTGCTGGTCCTGGCGAAGGCAGAAATCGTAGAAGTACGCCCCGGCCTCGTACTCCGGAGCGTAACGGCTTCCTATCCCTTGCCGAGTGTTATCCGGCTGATGACCTACGTCCGTGTACCCCACAAGCATGTTGAACTGTCCCGCCGCAACATCATGCGGAGGGACGGATTCCGGTGCCAATACTGCGGAACCACGGAGGCTGAACTGACCATAGACCACGTCATCCCGCGCTCGCGCGGTGGCACCGACACGTGGGAGAACCTCGTGTGTGCTTGCATCCGCTGCAACAACCTCAAAGGGGATCGCACACCGGAGGAGGCGGGTATGCGGCTCCTACGCCCTCCGCGGCGCCCGCACCCGATCCTCTTCCTCAAGCAGTTCGTCGGGAAGCTGGAAGAAGAGTGGCGTCCCTACCTCTTCATGGACTAAGGCTTGCCTCGGGTAGATGTCGCTCAAAGGAGCTACCTACGCTAGCCTTCCGACCTCCACACATTTGCAAGGGAGCAGCACTTATCGAGCTGCCCCGGACAGCTCTCTTCCGCCTACCAGATGACGGCTCTCTCTTCACCGGTGCTGCTCGGGCCTAAGGAGTGGGAAGTAGCAGGCAATACCCACCCCCCTTCCAGCCAAGGGCAGAACCTCCAAGCCCGCTGCCTGTCTCCCATCTACAGCTAAGGCCACAGCCCGGGCTGCTGCATACCCGACGGAAGCTCCAGCAACGACGTCGGAGAGCCAGTGACGACCCCCGTACAGCCGCGAGATCGCCATCAGTCCAGCGAGACCGTAGGCAGCAACCCGCACGACAAGCGATGGCTTCAACGTTGCCACGAGTGCCGTTGTCGTTGCAAAACCTATGGCGGCGTGGCCCGACGGAAAGCTCTGGTAACGGTCATCGAATGACCCTGGGGAGAACGCGAATGCCCCAGCGTTGACCTCGGGACGAGCTCGCCCTACAGCAACCTTGAAGGTAGCTGTGACGATTCCAGCCACTACCGCTGACCCAGCTACGGTTATGCCTACTCGCTGGAGTTGCTGATTGTCTAGTAGCCAGCCGATTCCGTAAGCTCCAGCAGCAACCGCCAGCGGCATCCAGCGTTCGCCATAGAGGTGTGCCACCTGCCAGAGGAGTCCTCTGCCGCATAGAGGGGAGTAGACCTCGGCAACAGCACGATCTACCGCTAGCAGAGCTGGCACCACTACGATGCCCCACATCACAGGCGGCTCCCGCAAGGCAGCCTCTGCACCCCGCAGTACATCGGCAGCGGACGGGAGCTCCTGAGCCTGGACGAGTGCCCAGCAGCCAAGCAGCCACAGCTTACGCCACATCTCGCAGAGCCAGTCGTCCTACTATGGCGCTCATCCCCTCCGCTGAGAGCCCTACCGTTCCAAAGTTCGCCTCGTCATAGGGGCGAGTCCCGTGGTAATCTGAACCCCCCGTGGCCAGAAGATGGTGGCAGCGAGCAAGGGTAGCGTAGTAGCCCTGTAGTACCGCTCCGTGGGCAGGATGGTAGACCTCCATTCCGTCGAAGCCCTTCCGGAGTAAGCTCAGCAAAAGGCGTGGTGACCGGAACGTCCGATGGGGATGAGCTATGACCGCAATCCCGCCGGCCGCGTGGATGAGTCCCAGAGCTCGCACAACGGGGAACTCTTCTGGAGGCTCATAAGCCGGCCTTCCAGCCTCTAAGTAGCGGGCAAACGCTTCGCGCACCGTTTCGCAGTAGCCCCGCCGGACCAGCGCTGCTGCCAAATGAGGGCGCCCCAGCATCTGCCCAGGGGCGCAGTCTGCAACATCCTCCAGGGTTACATGTAGCCCAAGATGCCGGCAACGCCTTAGCATCCGCTCCATGCGGCGCAGCCGCCGTTCCTGTGCTTGCTGAGCATGCTGGTGAAGCCGTATGTCGTCAGGCTGGACGCCGTAGCCAAGCACGTGGAGCTCCTGTCCAAGTTCGTAGCAGCTAACCTCCAACGCTGCCAACACCGTAACCCCAAAGCGCTGTCCTGCGCGGAAGGCCTCCTCGTAGCCGGCTACTGTATCATGGTCGGTGATAGCGAGCCACTGCAGTCCGCGAGCAGCCGCTTGCCGGACTAGCTCTTCAGGCCGTAAGACCCCGTCGGAGTAGACAGAGTGCACGTGCAGGTCGGCAACGATCATGGAGATGGGGCATGCGTTAGCTGTTCGGACAGCTGCTCTAGCAGGAGCCGCACAGAGACTATAGTCTCCGTCACCGGGACATAATGGCGCTCCCCAGAGTGGCGTTGCTTCACTTCTACGGTCCCTGCTTCTACGTTCCGCGGGCTAACGATGAGCTGCAACGGAAGCCCGATGAGGTCCGCATCGTTGAACTTTACCCCCGGTGTCTCGTCCCGGTCGTCGTACAAGGTCTCAATTCCTTCGCGCCATAGCTGCTCGTAGAGCTGCTCTGCTGTCCGAGCAACCCCCTCGTGGCGGTCGGCTCCTATGCTGATGAGGTGAACCTGGAAGGGGGCAATCGCGGGAATCCAGCAGATACCACGCTCGTCGTGGTGCTGCTCGATGAAGGCAGCGATAATCCTCTCCACGCCGATCCCGTAGCTGCCCATGATGATAGGGCGCTGCTGGCCATGCTCATCCAGGAAGGTAGCTCCCAGGGCTTCGGAGTACTTCGTACCGAGCTTGAAGATATGCCCAACTTCGATGGCACGCACGATACGCAGCGGAGTGCCACACTGAGGACACGGCTCCCCATCCTGCACGGTCCGGAGGTCAGCATAGCGGTCAACGCGGCAATCCCGCTGGAGGTCGATATGGCGGTAGTGGTATCCATCTTGGTTTGCGCCGCTGACAAGTCCATTTGCGTTCCGCAGGCGTTCATCAACGATGATCGGCATCGGCGTTGGGAGCCCTATCGGGCCTATCGAGCCAGCGGATGCACCAGTATACTGGAGTAGCTCCTCAGGCGTAGCTGGTCGTAAGTAGACGGCCCCTATGGCAGCCTGGAGCTTCGTCTCGTTGAGTTCATCGTTGCCGCGGAGGAGGACCATCACCGGCTTTCCATCCGCAATGTAGACGAGCGCCTTGGCACAGCGCTCCTCTGGAATGCCGTGCTGGTAGATGAGGTCGTCGATCGTCCGCACACCAGGGGTTGGGAACCGCTCTATGGGTGCACTCTCTGGCAGCCGTGGAGTTGGCTCGACTGCTGAGCGAGCAACCTCTACATTCGCAGCATAGCCACACGAGGGACAGACAGCACAGATGTCTTCTCCGGCCGGCGACTCCACCATGAACTCCTGTGAGACGCTTCCTCCCATTGCACCACTGGATGCCCCCACGACGAAGAAGCGTAGGCCACATCGCTGGAAGATACGCCGGTAGGCTTGGGCATGCTTCTCATAACTGATGTCTAGTCCCTCCCATGTGGCATCCAAGGAGTACGAATCCTTCATCGTGAACTGCCGTCCTCGGAGGACGCCGAACCGTGGTCGAGGTTCGTTGCGGAACTTGGGCTGAATCTGGTACCAGATCTGCGGTAGATCGCGGTACGACTGGATATGCTGCCGAGCATGGAAGGCCACTACTTCTTCATGCGTCGGAGCCAGCACGAGTCCTTCGCGGTTCTTGATGTGGAAGAGAATTTCCCCCATCGTCTCAGCCCGTCCGGTCTGCTCCCAAACCTCGAGCGGATTGAGTGCCGGGAAGTGGAACTCCTGTCCGCCAATGGCATCCATCTCCTCTCGGATGATGCGCATGACTTTCTGCATGACACGCCAGCCCAGCGGCAGGAAGCTGTAGACACCGGCAGCCAATTGTCGGACAAGCCCAGCACGCAGCATCAGTTGATGCGAGACCGCTTGCGCCTCTGTGGGAGTCTCACGAAGCGTCGGGATAAACGCGCTGCTCTGTCGCATCGCCCTTACGAATGTTGCTCCAACGTGCCAACGCACCGCATAATCAGCTCGCTGATGACCGCCTCTGGAGGAGCCTCCCCCGTCTTGAGTGCCACATCTGCCCGATGGAGAGCGACGAGAGCACGCTCAACCCCTACGGGTCCAAACCGGCGGTAGGCTGCCTGGTACTCAGCGACGAAGAAGGGATGGATACCCAGAGCTTCTGCAATGGCTTCAGAGGTAGCGTTCGTCCCCTCCAGGTCGGCAAGCTTCCAGAGCATCAGGAAGTATCGCGTCAACATCGCAATGACTAGCAGCTCTTGACGCTGGGAGCGAACAAGGTATTGCGCAATCTGGAGCGCTTGCTGTAGTCGCCCCTCTCCCAGCGCCTTCTGGAGCTCGAAGACAGAGAAAGCACGCGATAGCCCTACCAGCTGGAGGACATGCTCCTCCTCTAGCACAGAGGCCCCTGTGCTCTGCGCGACGATGGCCAACTTCTGTAGCTCGTTCGACAGCTCGCGTAGATCCGTCCCCACGAGACTGACGAGCGCCTCCAGTGCCGGCGGGGATAGCTCATAGCCGTAGCGACGCGCCCGCTGGGCAACCCACGAGGGGACCTCGCGGTCATAGAGCTTCGGGAACTCTACCCACGCATGTTCCTTGAGCAGTAGCCGCCAGAGTACTGGGGCCCGCTGTAGGAGCTGATGGGCCCGCTTCTGCTGCTTCGGATTGCGTAGCTGGCGGCTAATGCCTCGAAGCGATTCCGGCACTGTCTCTGCAACAAACACCAGGATAGTCGTCGGCTGCGGGTGCCGAAGGTAGTCTACCAGGGCTGCCACGGTGCTTTCCGAGCGCCCCAAGAGGTGCTCGGCCTGCCGAACGAAGATTGCCCGGACTTCGGCTAACACCGGGTAGACTTGTGCCCGCTCTACCAGCTCCCGAGCTGTGATGGACTCTGCCTCCACCGTCTCCACGTTGAGCCCCACCGGGTCTTGCCGCTCCAAGCGAGCGCGCAACTCCTGAAAGGCCTCCTTGAGTAACAGCTCCTCCTCGCCGAAGAGGAGGAGGACTGGCGGCAGAGGACCACGGCGAAGCCGCTCTTCCCAGTGTTCCAGCATCATGGCTCTGAAGTCGACGAGTTCATCCCCCTTGCTGCTTCTGAGTGAGAACTACCTCCTGGCTTAGGCTCGCCCTCTGACAGCCCCAACCACCAGCCCGCACTTGGTAGAGGACTGTCCGCAGTTGCTCACATGCCCCCGCCGCGAAAGGCTCCAGAAGGCGGGTATAGCCACTCTGCTGAGTGAGTTCGAGGATAATGCCTTGTCCACCCACTCTAGAGCGGATGGTGACTGGCACTTGGCGTCAGCACTCGCTTCGGCACAGCTCGCAGAAGGGGCTAACCCACCTTCGTCGGGGAAGACGACATTCAGAACAATCACAGCCGGAGCAAAGTGCCCTAGAGGTTTCCAAGCACGCCCTAGAGTGCCAGTCCCCAGCACTCCCAGTCCGATTTCCTCGGCGATACGTTGCCAGAGGTGGCGTGGGAGCCGGCCACCGTCAACGACGAGCCGACGAAGGGAAGCTTCCATATTTCAGCGACGCATTTGCGGGTCTATGACGTCACGGAGCGCGTCCCCCACTAAGTTGAAGCCTAGCACTGCCAGAGCGATAGCAAGACTGGGATAGAGCGCCAGTCCCCAGGCGATCCCAGCAGCGATGTAACCGTAGCCGTCACGCACCATCTGTCCCCATGACGGTGTTGGCGGCTGGACTCCCAGCCCGAGGAAGCTCAAGCCGGCTTCGGCAACGATGGCTGTGGCCAATCCCGCCGTCACCACGACCGTTAATGGGCCGACGACGTTCGGGAGGAGATGACGCAAGATAATGCGCCCGGCCGAGAATCCCAACGCCTGTGCCGCTACTACATACTCCTGCTCACGGAGTGCCAGGAACTGGCCGCGGACGATGCGGGCAATATCCACCCAACTGGAAACCCCAATCGCGATCGCTGCCTGCTCCATACCATGCCCTAGAACGACCGAGAATGCAATCGCCAACAGCAGCGTCGGATAGGCCCACACAACGTTGAGCAACCACATAATTGCCGTATCCACCCATCCCCGGAAGTAACCTGCCAAGGCCCCAAGCGCCGCCCCAATGACGACAGCTATGACCTGCGAAAGGATACCCACCAGCAGGCTGACGCGGGCCCCGTACACGATCCGGCTCAAGACATCACGCCCATAGCGGTCTGTCCCCAACACGTAGAGCGGCTGGCGATACCACTCGTCGGGACTCTGGCCAGCCAATTCCAACCGGGCCACTGCCCGGCGCTGGCTTGCGAAATCCTCGTAAATGACGCTGTCACCCACTGACTGCCACCACCGCACCGGAACCAGGCGCGGGCGATCCGGGTCCGCAGGATTCCGCAGCGCTATGAGGCTGCCCCGAAACATCGGAGGCTGCAGCGAGTACTCCAGCACCTGGACGGTAGGATCCATCGGCGCTATCCAGTCCGCCCCAATGGCTGTTACGACCAGTACCGCGACAATTAGCGCACCGATGACGCCGCTGCGATGACGCCAGAAGCGCTTCCATACCAGCCATGCCGGCGCGTGCCCTCGATCAGCGGAGCTGGACTCTTGGGTCCAGAACGGCATAGAGTACGTCCACGACGAAGTTGACGACAACGAACACCGCTGCCGTGAAGAGCACCGTCCCCTGAATGAGTGGGTAGTCGAGCTTCTCAATTGCACTGATGGCAACAGTGCCAATGCCGGGCCAGTTGAAGATGTACTCTACGAAGAAAGCCCCTGCTAGCAATCCGGCCACCCACGCGCTGACAGTGGTCACCACAGGATTGAGAGCGTTCCGCAGCGCATGCCGTAGGACGACCCATATCCGCGGTACCCCCTTTGCGTACGCTGTCCGGATGTAGTCTTGGGCAAGCACCTCTAGCATGCTAGAGCGCGTCATCCGAGCAATGATCGAGAGGGGGCGCAGTGCTAACGTAATCATCGGTAGCACCAGGTGTTCCCAGCCCTGGTCCACGTAGCCAGCCAGCGGAAGCCACTCCAACATGACCCCAAAGAGTACCAGCAACACCAGCCCTGCTACGAACGAAGGCACTGAGATTCCAACGAGCGCTGTCGCCATTAGTGCGGCATCTAGCCAAGTATTGGGACGCAGTGCAGCCACAAGCCCAAGAGCAATTCCCACCAACGTCGCAATCGCCATCGAACTCACCGTCAGCAGCGCCGTCGCTGGAAAGCGCTCCACAATGGTCTCCAGCACAGGGCGATTCGTCACGTACGAGCGTC
Organism: Candidatus Kapaibacterium sp.; assembly: GCA_025059875.1. Classification (NCBI taxonomy): domain Bacteria; kingdom Pseudomonadati; phylum Bacteroidota; class Eximiradiia; order Eximiradiales; family Kapaibacteriaceae (SeqCode); genus Kapaibacterium (SeqCode); species Kapaibacterium sp. (SeqCode). Next base: position 20,589 of record JANXCT010000005.1, on the reverse strand, counting down.
CCAAGTCTCCTTGAATGACTCGGCTCAGGAAGCGGACGTACTGCATCGGTAGCGGTTGATCCAGCCCGAGCTGTTGCCGAATAGCAGCAATGGTCGCCGCATCCGCCCGCTGCCCCGCCAGGAGCCGAGCTGGATCCCCCGGAAGCACGAAGTTGAGGAAGAAAGTGACCGTCACCACTCCCCAGAGGATGCCGAGTGCCACCAAGAACTTCCGGCCAATGTACGACAGGAGTTGCATCGGACCCAAAGCACTTTCTGGATGGCTCGCCGGCTCCTATCGGACGAATGTCAGCACCATCTCTGGCATCACGAACTCCCTCAGCAACGATGAGTAGTCCGCGGGAAGTGTAGTAGCTCTCTGCTAACACCGTTCCCGAGCAGAGCTGGTTGACCAAAGCACTCTGCGCAATTCCAGCCCCCAGTCGGGGATGCTCCTCCTCAAGCTCAACGGAGGCACGCACAACCGCGAGGTGGTACTACAAGGTGGTAGGGGACACCTGCTTCCCCTTCCAGATGGCGCAGGACCCCAAGGTAGCGCTGCCAAGCGACTTCTGCCGGCTCAGTGTAACCTGCCGGAGCGAAATGGCAGTTACGTCGCTGTCAGTAGGCGTTTGCAGAAGATGTCCACGGGTGCGACCACTGCAGCCTCCGCACGAATCTGGCATCCGCGCAGGTATCGAGGGAATCCCAAGCCGCCCAGACGTTCGTGATGTTGGAAGACGATTCCGGCAATGCCGCAGAGCGCTAAGCACCGCTGAAAGATATACCCTCGGTCCCGGATAGCGCTCGCGGAGCTGCTGCTCAGAGGCATCTCCACAGGGAACTTCTACAAACACCGCTTCGGGAAGACCAATGTTGCCGCTACTGTCCGATATCGTAACAGGAGCATCGTGCAGCAGCCCCGCCGCCTACGCCTCGAAGACTCCCGCTTGCTGCATTCCATACGCCAAGTCACTTTCGTTGCCTCTCTGGCTAACGAAGTGACTAGGGTCCCCAGTTACAGAGACGCCTCGCTAGTGTTGGTGGCGTCCCCCAGCAGCTCCAAATATCTGCTGGAACTCTCGGCAAACCGCTGGCCAAGCTCTTCCAATTCCCGTAGCTGCTCGACGACCGCTTCAGACGTATTCCCACAGCCGGATGGAGCGAACGTCTGCAGGCACAAGCTGCAGGCGGCGGAGGAGGTGTTTTAGTGCTTCCCCTGGCTCATCGGTCAAGTGCAGAACCAATTGAGCGGCTCCCCCGTCTTGGTCCGATGCGTACCCTAGCGCTTGGAGCCGCTCAGCAACAGCCGCACCCGACTCCACCAAGCGGCAGTCTGGTAGCACTCGCTGGAGGACCGGTACGAGTAGCGGATAGTGCGTGCACCCCAAGACGAGCGTATCAATCCCTGCTTCCCGCAGGGGTGCAAGGTAGAATTCAGCAATCTGCTCCGTAACTGGACTCTCGATCCAGCCCTCCTCAACGAGCGGGACAAACAGCGGACAAGCCTTCCCGTAGATCTCGAGAGGCCACTCCGAACGCTGCCGCAGGAGTCGTTCGTAGATGCCACTGGCAATTGTTGCACGAGTCCCGATAATCCCAATCCGTCCCTCCGTCGTCTGCCGCAGAGTCAGTTCAACGGTTGGCTCGACAACGTCAATGACCGGTACTGGTGAATGCGCTTGGACCACCTCTAAAGCCACAGCGGAGACGGTGTTGCAAGCCACCACTATCAACTCCACCTCTTGCTCGCACAGGTACAGGGTTAGCTCCCTTGCATATTGGCGAATTGCCTCCGGACCGCGGTTACCGTATGGCACACGCGCTGTGTCTCCGACGTAGAGAAGCTCGCACCCAGCAGCGTACGGAATGATATGCCGCACGACGGTCAATCCACCAATCCCTGAATCGAAGACGCCAATGCGCCGCATCACGAAAACGCCCTTGGAGCGTTCCAAAATTAGCCATCCACCCGCCGCATCCGCGCTGCGAAGGCCCCATCGCATCCAGGGTGCCGGTGCGGCAGAACCTTCAGGAAGCCGTCTTGGCAGACGGCAGCAGGTATCCACTGCTCTGCATGTTCGAGGACAAACTCTGGATGGCGCCGTAGAAAGTCCTGGACAACCCCCTCGTTCTCCTCAGGCTCAGTCGTACAGGTACTGTAGAGCAACACTCCTCCAGGACGCACTAGCCGTGCCGCATTCTCCAGGATGCTCCGCTGTAGCCGAACGAGGGCTGGAATGTCTGCTTCTCTGCGGTGCCACTTGATATCCGGCTTCTTAGCAATCGTTCCCAGGCCTGAGCAAGGGACGTCTGCTAACACAAGATCGGCCGCCTTCCACCGGAAGGAACGAGCATCAGCGGCATGGAATGACATCACCGACGCGACCCCTAGCCGATTTGCCTCACGCTCTACCAGACGTAGCCGATTCGGATGGACGTCCACTGCAGCGATATGCCCCCTCCCTTCGAGCTGCTCCGCCATAGCGCAGGCCTTTCCACCGGGAGCGGCACAGAGATCCACAATCTGCATTCCTGGACGCACTGCTGCCAACTCCACAACGAGGGCCGCGCTCACATCCTGAACACTGGCCCATCCATGCTGCAACACCTCCCGCAGCAACTCGTGGGGCAGATGCTCGGCAAGGATGCAACGTTGTGTGTATTCCGACACCGACGTCTCTACTCCACGGCAGCGGAGCCATTCCACAAGCTCTTCAGGCCGTATTCGCTGCTGATTCACACGCAGTGCTACCTGCGGCCGTCGGTTCTGGGCCTGTAGGAGCTGCACTGCTTCCTCTTCCCCTAGACGCTCCAGCCAACGGCGTACGATCCACGTCGGATACGAGGCTACAGTAGCGTAGTAGCGAACCTTGTCCTCTCGATCCGGCTCTGGAAGCCTCTCCCGATGACGCAGAAGGGCACGTAGTATAGCATTCACCAAACCTGCCGCCTTTGGGCATAACGGCTTGACAAGCTCTACGGCCTGGTGAAGGGCAGCGTAGGCTGGAACCCGGGAGAGGAATAGCAATTGGTAAGCCCCTAACCGAAGGGCAGCTCGCACCGGCATCGGATACCGATGGAGAGGATGCGCTGCAAAGTGCTGGAGGACAAAGTCCAACCACCGCTGCCACCGAACGACACCATGGACGAGTTCTGCCAGAAGGGCCCGATCTGCTACTCCCAACGGCCGACGATTCAGCATGCTCTCTACGAGCCGGTCTAGATACGCACCAGTTCCTTCTACGCGCTGGAGAATCTGCCAAGCTTCCCAGCGAGCTGGAGAGACCTCAGAGAGTGGCCGTTGCTTCTGCTGTGTCTCCGTATCGTGGTTTTTTTCTAAGTTGCTCTGCGCCATGCTCCACACTCGAGCTTCTCTCATACGACGATTCTGTTGCCTCGTTATCGGAACCGTCCCTCTGTGGGCACAAGGGCGGCAGGTTGTCACTCCGCCCTCACCCCTGGCCCCGACTATGAAGCAGTATCCCCCGGAGATCATCGCTACGGTAGGGTTCGGCTGGAGCTTTCAGCAGGGTACATTCCGCAGTCGCTGCTCTCGCGATTTCTCCAACGGGATTGGGAGCGGATGGCTGTTTGGTCTTGCCTACAGCGCTCCACTGCTTCTGGAATGGCTCTGGGGAGCCTCTGTCCTCATCAACTCCTGCAACCTTCGAGCATCATACCGCGAGCGTGAACCCATTCCATTCGTTCACCCTACCGACACCCTGTTGCTCCCTGTAGAAATGCGCAACCAGACAATCCTCCAGTTCGTGACGTTAACGCTATGGGGCTACCTACGGTGGAGACCCACCCAATGGCTCGTCGCCTCCGCCGGACCAGCTTTCTTTCTCCCCCTCTCCGTTCACCTTCGGCACGACAAGGAGCTTCTCCAGTGGGCTGTACGGTTACCGAGCGGTGAAACGTTACTGCTACAGCCAGTGACGAACACCACTGTGGACTCTGGCCGTCCCACGTCTCGTCCCGCAATCGGAGGGCTCCTGCACTGCGGAGCTGACTTCCTGCTCGGACGAGAATGGTGGTTGAGCTTTGGGGTCTATGCGCTGCTCTACGGGAGCTCCGTGTTAGGCCCTCCAGCTACTCTTCGCTTTTCTCAGTGGTGCCCCACAGTCTCGCTCGGCAAGACGTGGTAGGTGCAGGCTGTGATGTGTAAATTTGTGGCAAAAGTGTCGTAGTAACAAGGGGTTGTACGGATGTACCGTAGAGTAGCTACCTACGGCATCGCTCTACTGACTGCTATCCTTTGGGGGAAGGAGCCGCATTGGAGTGAGCCCCTCTCTCTAAGGGCTACAAGCCTTCCGATTCCTGAGGAGAGCTCTCTGTACCTCTACGCAGCTGTTATCGAGCCACGGCCGCTTCAACAGGAACAGGAAACAATCCTTGGAAGTCGCTACATCCGCATCATCAACCTAGGCCCAGTCGTCAACTCGCCGTACGCTGACTATGCGCCTACGGTTACTGCTGATGGCCGAACCCTCTATTTTGTGTCCAATAGACCCGGCAGCAAGCGCCTCCCTGACGGCAACTTCTCACACGACTTCTGGGCTGCACGGAAAGAGAACCCCTTAGACACAATCTTCTTTCCGCCTTTCAACATCGACACAACGACGGAACTGGGCGACCTTGGCGTCAACACTCGTTATAACGAAGGCGTTGCTACCATTGCTGCTGACGGTCGAACACTGTTCTTCACCGGCTGCAATCGCCCTGATGGTCTAGGAAGCTGCGACATCTACGTCACCGAGATTGAAGGCGATCGGTGGGCTCGGCCTCGGAACTTAGGGCCCAACATCAACTCTGCCTTCTGGGAAGCGCAACCCTCGATTGCTCCCGACAAGAGCCGCCTATACTTCGTCTCCAACCGTCCAGGACCCCATGGCCAGGGGAACCTGGACATCTGGTACAGCGACTTCGATTTCGAGCGAGGCGAGTGGAAACCTGCTGTCAACCTGAGCGAGATCAACACCCCAGGACGCGAAGCCTCTCCTTTCATCGCTGCTGACAACCAAACCTTCTTCTTCGCCTCCGACGGACACAAACCGAACTTTGGCGGCTTGGACTTCTACATCGTTCGACGCCAACCAGATGGGAGCTGGTCGCGGCCCCAAAACCTGGGACGTCCACTGAACACTGATGAAGACGAGCTCTTCCTAACACTACCAGCGGCAGGAAATGTCCTCTACTTCGGCTCAAAGCGGCGCGACCTGCCGGGATACCAAGGTGACTACGATCTCTTCATGGCGTTCGTCCCAACGTTCTTCCGCGCAGTCAACATCGTCGGGCGGGTAATCGACGAATGTACTGGTGCTGACATCCCTGCGAAGATCACCATCCGCAATCCCATCACTGGGAGGATTACAACAGACACTGTCTCCGGTTCTGGCACCACCCGGACAGAGTTTCAGTACGTCGTCAGCGCCACAGACTTTGGTGACCCGAAGCTGGGCATCAAAGAATTCGACCTAGAGATCACCGCCTACAATCCCAACTACGGTAGCGTCACGCAGAAAGTCCACGTAGAGAAGCCGCCAGAGGCACGAACAGAGGAGGAGGCCCAGAAGAGCCTCGAGATTCGAGTAGTGCTTACCCTCGGACAACGTCCAGTCCTAGAAGCCAACATCGAACCAGCCGACTACGTCCGACGTCGGGCTCAAGAGGATCCCAAGATTGCGAGCTTTCGAGGCTTAGTTATGGAGGAAGTGGCTTCTATTGAGCTCTTCCCCCTGTTGCACTACGTCTTCTTCGACGAAGGCTCGTCTCGAATCCCAGACCGGTACGTCCTCTTCCAAAGCCCGCAGGAGACCGCCACATTCAGTGACGAGCGCATCCCGGGAGGCACGCTGGAAAAGTACTACCACATTCTCAACATCTACGGCTACCGCCTCCGGAAGAACCCCAATGCACGGCTCGAGATCGTCGGCTGTAATGACAATAAAACGCCTGCAGAGAAGCGCCCTGGACTCTCTCTGGAACGAGCTCAGGCCGTCTTCAACTACCTGAGGGACATCTGGGGAATCAGCCCAGAGCGGATGAAGATCACCGTTCGAAACCTACCCCAAGTCCCTTCCAACCTCAACGACCCACAGGGGATTGTGGAAAACCGCCGCGTTGAGCTGATCTGCTCCGATTGGGAAGTAATCAAGCCTATCTTGAGCCGTGACCCCAAGCGGCTTCCTTCGCCGGAGACAATGGAATTCGTGATGCGTAACGGCATTGCGGATAATCTTGTGGAGAGCCGCCGTATTGAAATCACCCGTGGCGGACAGGCGTGGAAGACCCTGACAGACATTGGGAGGTCCACTCCTTCGTATACTTGGGACTGGGTCAACGCCAAGGGTGAATACCCCGACGACGAAATCCCCTACCAAGCCCGACTCATCGTGCGGAGCAAGACGGGCCAGGAGTGCGCTTCCGATCCGATCGCAATCCCGGTCATGCAGGTGACCACAGAACAGAAGAAGATAGAGCGCATGGCCGACCGGACTCTCGAGCGCTACAACCTCATCCTCTTCCCCTTCGACCGCTACGACGCAGGACCGCTCAACGAGCGAATTCTACGAGAGTACGTCTTCCCACGAGTCTTTCCCAACTCCACAATTGAGATCATCGGCCACACCGACGTAGTTGGACTCTACGACCACAACAAGAGGCTCTCCGAAAATCGTGCCCGAACGGTCTATCGGGCTATAGAGCAGTATGCCAAAGGACGCTACCAGAGCCTGACCGCCCGTGGCGTCGGGGAAGACGATCCGCTCTATACGAACGACCTCCCGGAAGGGCGCTTCTACAACCGCACAGTCCAAATCCTCATCAGCACGCCGATCGAGGCAGGAGCCGTCGCTCCTTAGGGGATGGATCCTGCGAGCGATACCTTCAGGGTCTCCAGCCTCCACGTCGGGACGAGCGGGTGGACCTACCGAGAGTGGCGGTCGTGGTGGTACCCAAAGTCCCTTCCGCAACGGAGGTGGCTGGAGTTCTATGCGCAGTACTTTACGACTGTCGAGCTCAACAGCACTTTCTACGCTCTCCCACCACCCCAGCGCTTCCAAGAGTGGGCACGTTCCGTCTCAGAACAGTTCTGCTTCGCTGTAAAAGCCCCACGGACACTAACTCATCAACCCACAACAGCTCAAGATAGTTCGGCCGACCTCTCCCGGCTGATAGAGGGAACCGCTGCCCTCGGGACACGACGAGGTCCAATTCTGTGGCAATTCCCACCACGCCACACCTGCGATCTGGTATGGCTCCGCTCTTTCCTTCAAGCCCTCCCTTCGGAGGTAGAGCATGCAGTGGAATTCCGTCACCCCTCCTGGAATATCCCCCAGGTCTGGCAACTCCTCCAGCGGCATAGAGTCGCGACTGTGTGGAGCGATTCCCTCCGCTTCCCTTCGTTCTTGACCGTCACTGCGCCGTTTGTCTACGTCCGGTTCCATGGATTGGAGGGCGGATACGCGCATCGGTATTCCGACGCCGAACTCCAACCGTGGGCGGCTCGCCTTGCTGAGGCCCTCTCTGCCGGCCTCCGAGTCTACGCTTACTTCAACAACACTGCCGGCACCGCCCCCCGCGACGCTCTCCGCCTACAAGAGCTCATCCAGAGCTACCTTTAAGTGCCTTGCCGGAGGCGCTGGAGACGCCGCCGGGCTTCTGGGGAGTAAATCGAGGTAGGATACCGCATCAAGAGCTGCTGGTAGACCGCTATTGCCTCCCTGTGTCGCTGTTGCTGCTCTAGGATGTCGCCAAGTAGCAGGAGAGCCCGGTCTCCATAGAGTACATCGTCTTTCTCGGCAAGCAGCCGAGTGATTAACCGTTGAGCCTCATTGAGGTCCGAACGAGCAAAAGCTGCCATCGCCGCCTTCAGTAAGGATGTCTCGGCTAAGGGTGTATCCTCCCCCGACTGCTCTACCACGCGGAGGTAGAGTGCCTGTGCTCGGTCAAACCGCTCCTGGAGGAAAGCCAATTCAGCGACTGCAAAGAGCCGAAGGAGTGCAGAGTCGGGAGCCGTTTCCAGCAGCGTCAACCGTTCAAGGGCATTGTTCGCCGCTGGACTGCTGGTCTGGAGTCCCACCGTAGCATAGAGAGCGCGGGCGCTATCCAAACGACCCTGGAAGAACTGGAGCTCCGCCTGCCAGAAGCGCGCCCATTCTGCAGCCTCCGGAACGAGAGTCTCGTACGCAAGTGCCTTCTGGAGAAGAGTCGACGCCTGCGTTAGGTCATCAGCCTGCAGCGCTATCGGCACCATTGCGACGAGGGCAAGGGCTGCCCACTGTGTCTGTGGAAAACGCTGAAGGAGCGCTTGCAAGACAGATCGAGCAGCGACCCTGTCCCGGACAACATCCCGCAGGAACAGCCCCAAAGCGTAGAGTGCCTCAGCACTAATCGGTAGCGTATCAGCCTCCCGGACGAGCGCCTCGTAATCGCGACGAATCTGTTGCCAGGGGATATCGCGCACACCCTGACGAACCAATTGCTCCGCCGTCCGCACATAGCCGTAGAGGGCTCGGAGGCGGACCTCCCGACTCGGGCGTCTCTGGAGCGTCCGCTGATAAGCCTGTAGGGCAAGCTCAAACTGCTCACTCTGCCGAGCCCCTTCTGCAAACTGTAGCAGCTCTATGCCTGTGCCGCCAGAGAGCTCATCCAGTTGCTGAAGCTGTTCCAAGGCTGCAGTCCCGTCACCAATCTCCTGGAGGAACCAGACAAACAACCGCCGTAGCAGAGTGTCTCGGGGATACTCCCGGCTATACCGCTCCATAAGTGGCCGAATTCGCTGCGCTGCCTCGGGGAGGCTTAGATACTGAAGGAGGCGGGACTGGAGGAGCGCAAGCGGGCTCCGCTGCCGAACGAGCGATAGGATTTCCTGGACGCCGCGCTCGACATCCCCGATGCGGACGTACCATGCACTCAGCTCATCGGCAAAGAGGGTGTCTTGGCGTAGTTGCCGCCGCCCGCGCAGGAGAGTTGCGATAGCTTCGTCCGTGAGTCGGACGTTGTACTGGGCTGACGCTACAGCTCGATAGCTGCTCGGTTCTATCGGGGCACGGCGCAAGGCCTCTTCCCAGGCCCACCGTGCCGAATCCGGCTGTTGCAGGTACCAGTACACCTCCCCTAAGAACGCCCAGACGACCGGCAGAGGCTGGCGCTGGAGGAAAGCCCTTACCTGCGGGAGCACCTCCTTTGCACGTTGCAGCTTAGCGTATGCCCGCCCCCACCCGATGAGATATACCGCCGAGTCGGGAAACGAGCGGAGGAGCCGCTCATACACCTGTGCTGCACCGGCATAGTCTCCGATAGCCTCCAACGTCTGAGCCAACCGCTGCTGTTCGGCCACATCTACCCGGACCTGAGCCCAGGCAAGCGCCGCTATAGCAAAGAAGAGAGCCCATCTCATTGCAGCCTCGCTTAGTGAGGACTCAATAGCGGAACTATGGCCTGCTGAACAGGCTGTGGGCAGACGACGACTTGTCCTCCGTGCCGAAGCTGAACGTTGACCTCCGTCCGCATCCCAAATTCTCCAGGACAGTAGATGCCAGGCTCTACGGTGACGACACTCCCGTGCAGGAGGTGTCGGGTATCATGGGTCTCGTAGTCGTCTAAGTTCGCCCCGGGACCGTGGACTTCTGTGCCCAAGCTATGTCCGGTGCGATGTAGGAAGTTCTCACCATAGCCAGCAGCCGAGAGGATAGAGCGAACATGGCGGTCCACTTCGTAACCAGCAAGGGGCCGCTCATGCTCCACAGCATTACGGATGAGCTCAATGGCGCCATCTCGTGCCCGAGCCAACACAGCAAACGCTTCGACGAACCTTTCGGGGACTTCCTCACCGGCATACGCCATCCACGTGATGTCAGCGTACAGTGCCGAAGGATGTGAAGGACGAGCCCAGAGATCGATGAGCAGCAGGTCCCCGACTCGGATTGGAGCCGTATCGGAGGCTGTAGGACTGTAATGTGGGTTCGCTGCCCGCTCCGTACGGGCAACAATTGGGGGATGGTCCGTCTGGAGTCCACGAGCCGTTAATTGTTCCAGAAGCCACTGCTGAACAGCGTACTCCTGGGGGTGCACGCCCTGCCGTAAGTGGTCGCGCACCCACGCGAATGCATCCTGGACAATCTCGTAGAGCACCTGGGCTGTCCTGGCCTGTTGCTCCAGCTCCTCAGGAGAGTAGACAGCAACGAGCTCCTGGAGGAGGTCGGCTGAGCTGACGAGCTCTGCACCAAACCGTCGTAGGAGTTCAGCCGTTCCGGCATCAAGGATAGACACCACCGGTAGCTCGCCGTATGGCGAGTACTCAACGGCCAGCCGCGGATACCGCCGACACCACTCGGCCAAGATTCCCTGCCAGTCCTGATGCGTCTTGTAGAGCCGCTCCTCGGCCTCCACGTCGCGCAGAACGTGGGACTCGATAGCGTGGACGGCTTTCTGCGGAGTCCCACGAGCCGGAACGAGGACCGCCCATCGGCGGGTCGCGTAGAACGTCGTAGGGAGACCCAAGAGCTGTATCGCGAAACGGTTAGCTCCCCGAAAGTCGTGGAGTAGCCATGCGTTGATCCCTTCCCGCTGCAAGAGCCGCCGGATGCGTTCCCACAGAGCTTGCTGTGCTGTACGGTGCATGCTTTCCGCGGTGGTGCTGATAGGAGACGGAGGTAGCACAATCGCCCACTCACGCAGCTATCCGCGCCGGCTCTTTGCTCTTGAGCAGTGAACGGTAGAGAGCGACGTACGCCTGTGCAGACCGCCGCCAGGAGAAGTCCTGCGCCATACCATTTGCAACAAGTCGCTGCCACAGCTCCGGCTGTCGATAGAGCTGCAGTGCCCGCTCAATAGCTGCCAGGAGGGCCTCCGCAGTCGGTTCCTCAAAGACAATCCCCGTCCCCTCCCCTGTTGCAGGATTGAAGTCCTGTACAGTGTCGCGCAATCCTCCGGTAGCCCGCACGATCGGGACTGTGCCGTACAGCATAGAGTACATCTGGTTCTGGCCACATGGCTCCTGTAGAGACGGCATGAGGAGCATGTCAGCACCAGCCTCGATCAAATGCGCCAGAGGTTCATCAAACCCCAAGCGTAGGGCGAAGCGGCGCGGGAACTGCCGCTGCAGCTTCTGCAGTGCTGCTCGGTACTCTGGCAGTCCGTCCCCCAAGAAGACCATTTGGACATCGCGGCGGGAGAGCAACGTCGGAGCTACTTCCAGCAGCAGCTCGATTCCCTTGACCGGATGGAGTCGCGAGATGATGCCGATGACGGGTACTTTGGGGTCATACCGCAGCTCCATCCGCTCCAGCAACAGCCGCTTATTCAGCGGCTTCACCTGCCACACAGAGTTAGCATCGTAGTGGTTATCCAAGTAGGGGTCCGTCTGCGGATTCCAAATCGTCGAGTCCACTCCGTTGAGGATGCCCACGAAGGTCTCCGCATGCCGACTCCGCAGTACTTCATCCAAGCCATTGGCATCCACCGCACCAGAGAGGATCTCCTGGGCATACGTCGGGCTCACCGTCGTGACGACATCGGCAAACTCGATCCCCGCTTTCACGAAGTTGACCATACCCCGATGGAGCAGGCGCTCGTAGTACTCGCTCGGTAACCCGGTCTTCTGCAGCGTCTCTGGTGGGAAGATGCCCTGGTCAGCAAGGGAGTGGAGGGTAAAGACAAAGCGTGTGCGTCGGAACTCGTTGGGGTAGAGAGCCCGCAGGTAGGCTCCCAGTGGCGCCGTCTGCCAGTCGTTCGCATGGATAATGTCAGGAAACCACCGCAGGAAACGGCACATCTCCACTACCGAGCGGCAGAAGAAGAGGAAGCGCTCGTCGTTGTCTGGATAGGGTTTGCCCGTCTGCGGGTCAGCGTAGAACCCTTTGCGGCTGTCGAAGTAGTGGTAGTTGGTCGTGACGTACACCTGCACGCGTACCCTCGGATTCTGGAGCGTAGAGGACTTGATGGAAACAGGCTCCCGACGGTCTCCCATCGGGATCTCCATCAAGCGCAGGCGGCGAATCTCATGGATATGGTTCTTTCGCTCGCTGACGCAGCCGTACTTTGGGAACATCACCCGGACATCAACCCCCTGCTCGCGCAGGGCCATCACCAGGCCGTAGGAGACGTCAGCGAGCCCCCCTGTCTTGGCAAACGGGTACACTTCAGATGAGACGAAAAGAACGCTAATTGGTCGTGCCATCCAGCTCGCCTACGTAAGCGGTTCGGCAGTGCTCGCAAAGTTTTTGCAAAATTAAGAAAAAACGCTCCCCCGCCCCAGCAGGACCCAACGAGGTACACGTGTCCAGCAGAGCAGCTACTCTGAGCGCTTGCCTAAAACAGCGTAAGCGTAGCCCAAGTAGCCGAGATCGACAGCGACTAGCCCTGCATAAGCTAGCACCCCGTAGATTCCGAGCACAACGTCGGTGATCACCTCACCCTCCGGTAGCACTGCAACCAGTATGGCCCCAATGATAGCTGCTGGAATGAAGCAGAGCAGTTGGACCGCCAAGCGCCCGAAGAAGAGTGTCCACTTCTCTCCTAGCGTCACTCTCCAGCTCAGACGCAAGGCCTCCGTAGGAGTACTGCCTCTGTCCACAAGGAGCAATGGTGCCAACACCCAGCCTACCGTCAGCACAAGCCCTGGGATGACAAAGAACAGCAGCCCCGCAATGATTCCAAAGATCAACAGCACCACCAAGAGGAGCCAGTCCGCCATTGCGTCTCGGTAGCGCCGGTCGAAGATGATGGTTGGATCGATCCGTTCTTGACGGCTCAACAACAGTGGGATGCCTACGGTGAGGGCAATCGTCGTCCCTACATTGACGTATGGGATCCACAACGTCAGCACCCATAGGAGCAATGCGAGCAAGATGCGGAAGTACTGCCCGAAGCCCCATCGGAAGGAGTGCGACAAAAGGTCACCGAAGGTCAGCACTTCCGGAAGGGTTGGAGCCGTTGGCTCGGATGGCACTGCTGGCTGCGAAGGGGTCGTCAGCTCAGTCATGGCTCACTCTACTCCGGCAGGTGATACATATTCTCGGGCCCAAGGCCCACAAATTGCCCTGCCTACGGCACTACCACAAACGGTACTGCCTGCATATAGCGCCTGCCGACTCCGTGGAGGGCATACCACCCAGGCGGTAGCGACACGGGAAGCTCCCACGTTTCCTGACCTACAGTCATCCACCGAGCCGAGGATCGCGCAACCCTCCTACCGAGCACGTCCACGATTTCCCACCACACGGTGTCACCTTCAGGGAAGGAGTAAGAGATCGTCAGCGAGTTCGGAGTTACTCGAAGCACGGTGATTTCGGATTGGACCGAAGCCGGTGAGGTGACCGATGTTACGATTGGACGAGAACGGTAGAGCCCACCCCCACTCAGCCCTGCAAACGCCACCACCCCTTCGGTGGTCGGCCACGCTGGTAAGGCGACCGTCCGGACAGGGATGCCTGGCGGTAGCCCATCGGAATGCAGCTCCCACGCCGTGCCGTAGGAGCCGCTGACCCAAACACCCGTTGTGTCACCTGCCGCCACCCAGTAGCGCGGGTCCAACGGATGTTCGGCAATGGCCATAACCCGCACCCCTGGTGCACCCACCAGACGCCATGTCTTTCCCCCATCCTCTGACCGATAAATCCCGCGTCCGACGCTCTGTGTTGCGCTGATCAATGAATCAGCCCCACATAGCAGCACTCCCGGCTGATGCCGGGAAGGGACAACGCACCAAATCCGCAGTTCCCCTAAACCCACGGAGTCTTTCTGCCATGTCCGTCCATCATCGGTAGAGCGCCAGACGCCCCCGGCCAAATACCCATCGGCAGCCAAGTACACTGTATCCCCCCGAACCGCGATATCCCGTGCCTGCACTGGAAACGAGAGGTCCCCTGTACACGTTGCAAAGGTATCGCGGGAGACACGGCAGCCTTGGTTCGTGTTGAGAACAGCCGCAAAGAAGACGGGATTCCTCCCCCACCGCACGGCGAGCCGCTCCACGAAGGCCCCACACCGTGGATTCTCCGTCCACTGCCACGTCCGCCCGGCATCCGACGAGATGACGACACCACCCGTGGCCACCTCTGCTACCGCAGCAAGCCATGTCCGAGATGCCTCCGGCAATGGCAGGATATCACGCACGGAGAACCCCACCAGCCGCGCCTCTCCGAACGTCCGCCCGCTGTCGGTGCTGACCCGAAAACCATGGCCGCCGAAGAACTGAATGTTGCTCCGCCACACCTCCGCAACCGGAGGGAAGGAGTCCGCACATACGATCACCGTGCGCGGGTCCTCCGGCGGGCACAGGATGCGATGCACGAAAGGCTCTACGCCTGCAACCGGGAACCATGTTTGCGCCACAACTGGAAGGATTGCCCCTGCCCAGACTCCGCACCAGCGCCACATTGACCAACCTCCGTTGCAATCCCATCCTAACGCAAAATAAAAAAGCCGCTGCTACCCATCCGCTCCCCCACCCAGCAAGCACCTAGCCAAAGGCCCGCAGGCTATCGAAATCAGCGAGCCTATGAAGCCCCACTCGACGGAGAGCCGGAGAAGTAGGACCTGAAGGGCAAGGGCAAGCCATAGAGCGTACATAGATTCCCCACAACTCCCTCGCTGCCCTACATCATAACGGATGTGGCTCCGTAGGCCAACTCTAAGCTGAATTCACGCGAAGTAGGAGTACAAGAGCAAGGGCTATGAGCAGCGGCAAAGGCTTCTCCCACATCTTCATCCCCTCTGGAGAACCTGAGGGGCTCCGCAGCATCGAAAAATCCAACTGGAGCGGGTTGGGGGTCATCTTCCCACATGCCTCTCCGCCGGAAGCCAGGAAGCGAGAAGAAATCAGGCGAACTGATGTGTACACCCTGTGGGGGCCAAGCGAGGAGAGCGAAATGCCGTGAGTCTACATAGGTCAAGCGGACAATGTGCTTCAGCGAATAGAACGGCACACGTGCCAGAAGGACTTTTGGACGCACGCGGCAGCCTTCACAAGCAAGGACTTCAACCTCAACAGGGCACACGTTCAGTACATTGAGGCGAGGCTCGTAGCCCTAGCCTCCGAAGCCAAGCGGGCAGAACTGGACAACAGTAACGTCCCCCAAGAGCCCTCCCTATCGGAAGCAGATCGGACCGACGCAGAGGCCTTCCTACAGGACGTGCTCCTCTGCTTGCCGTTAGTGAGAGCCAACTTCTTCGAGAAACCCAGGCTGGACCCGAAGGGCAAAGGGGACCTGTTCATCAAAAGCAAGGGCACTGAAGCCCGTGGCGCCGACGGGATCGAGGGGGTTTACGGTGCGCGCCAGATCAGAAGCAGTCAAGCAGGAAGTACCTTCAATCCACGCTTACTTGCGCCGGATAAGGGCTGCCCTGGTCAAGCAAGGTGCTCTCGTCGATAGAGGCGACTTCTACGAGTTCCCACAGCCGCTGGTGTTGTGCTTGGCCGCAGTGCGAATGGCCGCACTGAATGGAAGGACGCAGGTGGGCGAACGCTCAGGGAAATACAAGGGAGAGCACACTAGGGCCTGCCAAGCTCACCCATCGTCCTGTGCGATGCACCGTAGCTACACGACGTTGCAAGGCAGAGCACACGAAGTTCGAGGCGGACGCGGCCCTGCTGCACACTCACGTCCTACTGCACATCCACGAGCGCACCTCGATGCGGGTAATCCTCGACGCGGTTCGCCGTCCTTAGCTGTGCAGCCCAACGCCGGGAGGGGAAGATGCACCAGAACCACCAGGTCATCATCGCAAAGTATGCACGCCTCCTGCAGGAAGAGCTGAGGAGGCTGCTCCCGCGCAAGCCTAACGAGGCAGAGTTTCGTCAGCCCATAGACCGGCTGCTCGACGACTTCTGCCAGGAAGCTGGGCTTACTCCCCTTGCGCGCGCAGAGCTCACACTCGCTACCGGCAGGGCGGATGCCGTCTTCAATCGCTTCGTCATCGAGTACGAGCGCCCGGGCACGCTGTCCAGCAGCCTGTCCCACAGTGCAACGGAACGCTCCGTCAAGCAGGTCAAAGACTACATCACGGGCTTGGCGAAGAGACAGAAGCAACACATCAACCGCATTGCCGGCGTTGCTTTCGACGGGCACTACCTGGTGTTCGTCCGCTACCGTGAAGGCGACTTCATCGTTGAGGCGCCGACACCCGCCACCCAAAGCTCGCTGGAGCGCTTCCTAAGATGGCTCGCCAGCCTTGCATCGGGAATCGCTTTGACGGCCGAAAACCTCAACCGGGACTTCAACATCCAGCATCCGCGAACCCAAACCATCCTGCGAGCGCTCGTGGAGGGGCTTGGGAATTCCCTCGAGCAAGGCAACAGGATGGTCGAGAACCTGTTCAAGCAGTGGCAACTGTTCTTCAGCCAGTCCATTGACTACTCGGAGGCCTTCGGGGGTCGCAAGCTGGATGCACTCCAGCAGTTTGCCCGCAGAGCAGGATTGGCCTCCGTTGACGCCGAACAGTTCTTCTTCTGCCTCCACACCTTTTTCGCCTTGCTGGTCAAGTTCATTGCTTGGCTCGCGCTATCGCGCCACCTCGCCGTCAAGCTGGGCGCCCCGTCCTTTGGAGCATTGGTCACCGCCGACAGCGAAACCCTGCGCTGTCGGCTTGCGGAGATGGAGTCGGGAGGCATCTTCCGCCACTACGGAATCACCAATCTGCTCGAAGGCGACTTCTTCGCCTGGTACCTCTACGCTTGGAACGACCGAATCGAAGAGGCCATCCGCCAGCTCCTCCAGCGGTTGGACGAATACGACCCGTTAACCCTCGCCATCGTCCCTGAGGAGAGCCGACCTCTTCAAGCTGCTCTACCACTACCTCCTGCCCCGCGAGATTCGCCACAACCTGGGCGAATACTACACGCCCGATTGGCTCGCCCAAAGGCTGCTCAACCAGATGGACAGCGAGTTCTTCACTGCCAATCCAAGCCAACACGAACACCGACTGCAGCAGAAGCTGCTGAGCTTGCGTTGGCTCGACCCCGCTTGCGGTTCTGGCACCTTCCTCGTGCTCATCATCGCCCAAATGAAGAGACTGGGGCGCGATTTGATAGTCAACGAAGCGGAGCTACTCAACGCCATCCTGAACAACGTCGTCGGCTTCGACATCAATCCGTTGGCGGTCATCACTGCAAGGGTCAACTACCTGCTGGCAATCTCCGATCTGCTCGAGTACCGCAGAGGCGACATCACCATCCCCGTCTACCTCGCCGATTCAGTCCGAACGCCGGCGCTGGGCGAAACTCTGCTGACGGCGGGCAACTACGAGTTCCTGACGGCCGTTGGCGATTTCCTCGTGCCCGCTGCTCTCTGCACCAAAGGGCGCTTCGACCGGTTCTGTGACCTGCTGGAAGAGAGCGTCCGAAGCGGACTCAGCTCCGACGCTTTCCTCAAGCAGGTGGAGGTGCGTCTCGGACTCACGCTGTCAGACAGAGAGAGCCAAACGGTGTGCGCGACCTCTACGAGAGAATCCTCGATCTCCACCGCAACGGCATGGACGGGCTTTGGGCGAGGCTGCTCAAGAACAACTTCGCCCCGCTCACCGTCGGGCAGTTCGACTACATCGTCGGCAATCCCCCGTGGATCAACTGGGAGCATTTGCCCGACAAGTATCGGGACAGCGTCAAGCACCTCTGGCAACGCTACGGGCTTTTCGCGCATGAGGGTATGGACACCATTTTGGGCAAGGGCAAGAAAGACATCTCGATGCTCATGACCTACATCGTTTGCGACATGCTGCTGAAAGACGGCGGGAAGTTGGGCTTCATCATTACGCAGTCGGTCTTCAAGACCTCGGGAGCGGGCCAAGGGTTTCGGCGCTTCCAAATCCCAGAGAACTCTGGCGCCCTCATGCCGGGTGTCATCCACGTTGACGACATGGTTTCGTTGCAGCCGTTTGAAGGCGCATCGAACCGCACGGCGATCGTCGTGCTGGAGAAAGGCAAGGCCACAACCTACCCCGTCCCATACACAGTTTGGCGCAGAGTCAAAGGCGCTCGCTTCGCCTACGACAGCACTCTGGAAGAAGTCACCGACGCCACGCAGAGACTCCACTCCGTCGCCGAACCCGTTGACCCACACGACCCAACCTCCCCGTGGCTCACCGCACGCCCCAAGGCGCTGCGCGCCGTGCGCAAAATCTTGGGCAAATCCGATTACGAAGCGCATGCCGGCGCCTATACTGGCGGGGCGAACGCGGTCTACTGGGTGGAGCTGGTGCTGAGGCGTCCCGATGGTCTGGTGGTGGTGCGCAACCTGACCGAAGGCGCCAAGATTAAGGTGAACGACGTGACCGAGCCGATTGAGCCGGACTTGCTCTATCCACTCCTGCGCGGGCGCGATGTGCAACGCTGGCGGGCGGAACCTTCAGCGTGGATTCGGATGGTGCAAGACCCCGTCAAGCGGGGGGCATAGATGAAGAGGAGTTGCAAACTCGCTATCCGCGCACCTACGGCTACCTCAAGCGTTTCGAGAACACCTTGCGCGAACGAGCAGCTTTCAAGCGCTACTTTACCCGTAAAGACAAAAACGGTCACATTGTGGAAACAGGTCCGTTTTATTCTATGTTTGACGTTGGCGACTACACCTTTGCCCTGTGGAAGGTGGTGTGGCCAAATATTGCTTCCGAATTGATCGCCGCTGTTATTAGCGAATCAGGCGGGAAAGTCATCGTCCCGCAACATATTGTCACACTGGTAGCCTGCGAATCGCGAGAAGAGGCACATTACATCTGTGCGTTGATCAACTCGTCGTGCGTTAATTTTGCCGCGCGTGCCTATTCCCAAGAAGGTGGAAAGAGTTGCGGAGACCCCCACATTCTCGAACACATCCGCATTCCGCGCTACGATCCGTCCAATCGGGTACACCAGCGACTGGCGGGGTTATCGCAGGCAGCGCACGAGGCAGCGCGGCAGGGGGATACCGCCCGTCTGCAACAGCTCGAAGCCGAAATCGACCAGCAGGCGGCGCAACTGTGGGGGCTCAGCGACGCCGAATTGCGCGAAATCCAAGCGAGCCTGCGCGAGCTAGCGGGCGAGCCGGAAGCACCAGTGGAGGCAGAGGAATGAAAGCCCTGCAGGACTTGCGTCACATCCTCCAAGGCATCGCTCAAGAAGTGGAGGTGCTCCCTGCGGTGGGTGGCGCAATTGAGGACTTAGAACGCCCTGACTTCGAGGAACGCGAAACCAGGCGCTCAATGAGGAGGAGAAGGTCTTTGAGAGCATCTTCGAGTGTGACCCTTCGGTAGCGTACCCGCGCCTCTACCGCCCGGTACCGCCGCTATGCCGCACTGAGCGACATCTTTTCCGCTACTTCCTCGACGGCTCGTTCCGCTCTTACTTTCTCGGCACCATCCTGGAAAACGAGCGCGAATCGCCCGTGCACTATGCACAGATCGGTGTTTGCGTGCTCCGCCGCGAGGACGATGGCTCGGTGCGGCGCGAGGCGCTACAGGTGGACAACCTTTTGCTGGTAGGCAAGCAGTGCCTCTCGGAAGCGTTCTGGGCAAAACTCGAAGCGCTTGCCGCCAACTCAGACATCAGGATCGTGGACCTGACCGAGCAGGATATCGTCAGCGGCGTGCTCTCGGACTTTGACTTGCGAAACAAAGCAGCAGGCAAGGTTCGCTTTAGTATGCACAACTTAGAGGCAGAAATTCTCAACGCAATGCTGCCGCACCTTTCGATGAACTGCTGGTTGATCGTGGATGGCTCCTTGTTGTTTGAGCCAACCCTCAAGCAGTTAAGTAGCGGCAATCAAATCAAGCCTGTGATCGGCGTGGCGAAGAATTTCCGCAAAGATCCCCAGTTTGTGTACGGGAAGGGTCCACGTGCCGAACGCCATTCGATCTACAAGCTGCTTGCCAACTTGCAGGCGGAACACCGCACTGCTGCCTTCAGCACACGCGAGGGCACGGTAGTATTCTGGTACGTCCGCCTGCGGGAGCAGACCCATCTGGACTACCCGCTGATGGGTGTCATTAAGGTCGAACTGGCGAACCCGTCTCGGGGACCAGTGCCTTCTAAGTTAATTGATGAGATTTCGAGGGCGCTGGTGGCCGAGCGCAGCGTCACGCCCCACGGGCAGGACCGCCGCTGGCACGCGCACCTGTACCCCATCTTCTTGGCGGAGCGTGCCGTGAAGGAGAGCCTCCTGTCGCGCGAGGCGGTGCAGCAATTCTTGAAATGGAGGTAAGCCATGTCTGACAAACGCCCCATCATCGGTCTCTCTTCGGCGACAGCAAATCAACCCAATTCGTCCGACGCCTTCTCGTTCTGGCTGGCGCCGGGGGTGATCGTTAACCCCTTCGACATCGTCGAGGCTGAACAGGTAGCCCCTGAAGGGACGAGCCGCACCTTTGGCATCGTGAACACCCTGGAGCACAGCACCGATGCGCCGACGCATCTTTCCAACTTCATCTCGAACGATTTCGGGCAAGTAACGAGCAAGCCCAACACGATGCGGCAGGGCACAACTGTTGCCTACGCAGCCGTCCTCTCGAACGACCAGGGCATTTACATGCCGGTGATGAACGACCGACCTGTGCGCTTCGCAGACGAGGCAGGCATTCACGTCGCGCTCGGCATTGACCAAGTGCCTGAGCGCTACCGAGTGCCAGCAGGGC